>NZ_JBSGBY010000001.1:0-121029 GCF_053601505.1 Nocardia sp. NPDC004722 | reverse complement strand
CTCGTTGATGGTGGAGAAGTACTGGATCGCGGCGGCGATGGCGACCGGAGCGGTCACGAAGACCTGGCCGGCCAGGGTGCCCAGGAAGCCGACGGTGGAGGCACCGATCAAGCAGCCGGCCAGCGGGCCGACACCGAACATGGTGGCCAGCGGGGCGGTCGCGGCGGCGAACACGACGCCACCGATGACGCAGCCGAGGGCAGCGCCGCCGATACCGCCGACCAGGGTGCCGATGGTGGCACCGGTGGAGATGGTGTCCTTCATGCGGTTCCAGGCGGCCTGCTCACGGTCGTAGTCCGACTTCCAGGGGGCCTGGTCCTCGTAGGGCAGGGCCACGTCCTTGACCGGCGCGTAGGTCGCGTGGTCCATGTCGAACTGCGGGGTCAGGGTCGCGGTGTGGTCGGAGACGTCCGCGGCGATCGGGAACTCGAAGTTGTCCACGCGGAACTTCAGCGGGGTGCCGGCGACGACGGTGCCGTTGGCGGCCTTGAGCTCCAGGTTGCCGTTCTCGACGACCAGCGAGCCGGCGTCGGTACGCAGGATGCTGCTGGTCTCGGTCTGGGTGATGGTGTAGTTGATGCCGTCGTTGTCGGCGGCGGGCGCGGCGTTCACGGTGCCGGCGGTGATGCCCAGGGCAGCGACAGCCAGCGCCGCGGTGGCGGCGAATTTCCTCATCAGCATTGTGTTGAAACCTCATCGAAGAGCTCGGGGGGACAACACGAATCGAAATGGAGGACAGCTAACGAGCGGTGAACCCATCGTGACCGTTCGTTCAATTTTTGTTCACCATCACGATCGTGCGGTCTGCAAGGTAGCGGAAAAGCGCAGCGTGGTAAAGGTTTTAGCGCGGATATACGATCCGCCTGAACGTTACCCGAGAAGCGATGTGTGACGAAGGTCACACTGCTGGCTGGGAAAGTCGTGACTATTGGCGTGTGAATGTCACGCTGAGGACACCAAATTCCGACATTTGGACCGAGCCGCTGCCTTTCCATTTAGTACATATGTTTCAACCGGATGTCCGATTCCGCGCACGACCGCGGGGCGAGTGGTGTAAAGACCGCAACTTCTCCGGGCCGCGCGATGGCATCCCGACCGGGGCGACGTAGTGTTTACCCGGTGCGACTGCTCGTAACCGGCGGCGCCGGCTTCATCGGCGCGAACTTCGTTCATCAGACCGTGACTCAACGTTCCGGCGTGCACGTCACGGTGCTGGACAAACTCACCTATGCGGGTAACCGCGCCTCCCTCGACCCGGTCGCGGATCGAATCGAGTTCGTACACGGCGACATCGCCGACACCGCGCTGGTGGAACGCCTGGTCGGCGGTGTGGACGCGGTGGTGCATTTCGCCGCCGAATCACACAATGACAATTCGCTCGCCGACCCGTGGCCGTTTGTCCAGACCAATATCATCGGCACCTATTCGCTGCTCCAGGCGGTGCGTCGCCATCAGGTCCGGTACCACCACATCTCCACCGACGAGGTGTACGGCGATCTGGAACTCGACGACCCCAAGGCATTCGACGAGAGCACGCCCTACAACCCGTCGAGTCCCTATTCGGCCAGCAAGGCCTCGAGCGACATGCTGGTGCGCGCCTGGGTGCGCTCCTTCGGGGTGCGCGCCACGATCTCCAACTGCTCCAACAACTATGGGCCCTACCAGCACGTGGAGAAGTTCATCCCGCGCCAGATCACCAATCTGATCGACGGGGTGCGACCGCGGCTCTACGGCACCGGTCACCAGGTGCGGGACTGGATTCACGTCGAGGATCACAACAGCGCGGTGTGGGAGATCCTGGAGCGCGGGCAGATCGGGAAAACCTATCTGATCGGCGCGGACGGCGAGCGCGACAACCGGTCGGTGGTGGAGCTGATCCTGGCCGCATTCGGCCGGGCCACAGACGATTTCGACCACGTCACCGACCGTCCGGGCCACGATCTGCGCTATGCCATCGACTCCTCGCTGCTGCGCACCGAACTCGGCTGGGAGCCGCGCTACCGCGATTTCGGTCAGGGCTTGGAAGCCACGGTCAAATGGTATCGGGACAACGAATCCTGGTGGCGGCCACAGAAAGCCACCACCGAGACCGCCTACGCGGCGGCCGGGGAGCAAGTCCTCTAGCTCCAGCCGGAACGGTAGTCCGCCCAATCCTGTTCGGTAGCAGTGAAATCCACATAGAGCGCGACGCCGAAGGCGCGGCGGTCGCGGTCGGTGCGGCCCAAACCCGAACGGACGCCGCGAATCGCGGCCGCCACGGTCTCGGCGGATCCGTGGTGGCCGAGATCGTCGGCGCGGAATGCGGGCAGGCCCATCAGCAGATCCACGCTCGGCGGGGTGACCTGCAACGCGAGCGTGGTTTGTTGGGCGACATATCCGCCGTAGAGCGAGCGGGTCGGCATCGCCGTGTCATAGGACATGATCGCGATTTGATCGACGCGCCGCGCCACCTGTCCGAAATAGGCCTGGGACCACCATTTTCCGTGGCCGAACAGCGCCAGTCCGACCGAATGCAATCCGGGTAGCGGATCGATAACCGGAGCGGATACCGACAGCAGCGCACGGCGTGCGGAAGTGACGGCGCGCACTTGCTCGAGGATGGTGAGATAACCGGCCGATCCGGAGCGCACCGGCTCGAAATCGAAGTGAATGCCGTCGAATCCGAGATCGAGCACCTGTGTCGATGTCGTGACAACATGATCGCGCGTTGTCGGATCCTCGGCATTCAAGCCGTCGAATTCCGGCGCCAGCACATCCCCGAGCCATGCCTGCACCCGAATTCCGGGCAGGGTCCGATGGACCGCGTCGAGGAACCAGCGGGCCTGTGGATAGAGCTCCGTCGGCAGCGTGCCGTCATTTTCCAGCGGCCCGGTGTGGACGTACAGATCCTTGATTCCGGTCTGGGCCAGCCGAATTCCCAGCTGGGTGATATCGGTGTCGGATTTTCGACCATCGACCCAGGCATGACCGAGCCAGAGGGCGTCCCGGTCGCGGGTCCGGGCAGTGCTCGGCGGGGTTCCCGCGTCCTCCAGTCGCAGGAACACTGCGGCCGCACTGACCGGTGTCAGCAGCATGCAGACAATAACCAGCAACACCAAGGCAATTCGCCGCCGGCGGGACCAGCGGCGCCACCGGGCCCGCATCGCGGAACTCAGCCCCAGACGATGGTGGAGTACTTGACCACGGCCGCGATGAGCGCCACCGTCGTCGCCCCCACCACGGTGATCACCATGCCGCGCACCGGAACCCGGCCCGCCGCATCGGTGAACCGCAGCGGCAGCCAGCGCAGCACCACGGCCAGGCCCAGCACCGCGAGCGGCACGAAGTAGCGGCCCTGCACGCCGTCGATGATGAAGTAGCCGACCGGTGTGAACGACATGTACAGCGTCACGTAGATCATCGCCACGCTGGCGGCCACGGTGGCCGCCACCAGCCAGGTGCGGGTCCGGTTGGCGGCGAGCGGCGAGAAGCGCTCGGCCGCACCGATGCTCATGGTGAACGCGAGCAGGCTCGCCAGAACGGTCAGCGCCGGCACCTCCACGTAGGAGAAGCCGAGCGCGCCGAAGAACTGGGTGAACCAGAGATCGTCGCGGCGGGCGATGCTGTCGCCGAACACCCGCAGGAAGTGCAGGGGGTCGGTGAGGATGCCGTGCAGCTGGTCGCCGGGACGGACATTGCCCCAATCCTTCTCGGGCCGCATCAGGCTCATGCCGTCGCCGGTCGGGGCGGCGATCTTCATCCACACCGCGAACGACACCGCGCCGACGGCCGCGACCGCCCACGGCAGCGCGCGCTGCCATACCGCGAGGCGCCCGGCGCCTTCCGTGCCGTCGCCGCCGAAACCCCAGCGGTGCGCGGGAATCAGCACGGTCAGCATGGCGACGAGGACGTAGGTCGGCTTGCACACCGGCAGCAGCACGGTGGTCGCGAGCGCGGCCACGGTCTCCGGCCGCGTCAGCCGCTCACCGAGGAACAGGCCCTTGACCAGCAGTGCCGACAGCAGCAGCGCCAGCGCGTTGGTGACGGTGTCCGCGGTGACGGTGCCCGCCTGGAACAGCGCGATGGGCAGCACCGCGACGGTGAACGCCAGCCACTGCACCCGGTGCCCGCGCAGCGTCCGCAGCGCGAAGGCGACGATGACCAGGTAGGCGATCAGTCCGGCCCAGCGGGTCGCCAGCGTCATGCCGCCGACGTTCAGGTCCAGGGCCTCCGCGATCCGGATGCCCGCGGCGGCGGGCAGATACGGAATCGGCGAATACGCAGCGGTATTGGTGAACCACACCGGCTTGGTCTGCTCGGAGACCGGCATGCCGCCCAGCACGTCGTAGACGTGCGGGTCCTCGACCATGGGATCCGGCTCATCGGGATTGTCCGTGTAGTCGTGCATGGCGTAGCCCATCAGCGCGTCGATGCTGACCGGCACGTCACCACCCCAGGCCGGGCCGCGATCGTCATGGATCTTCTCGGGCAGGAAGCCGCCGTGCGCGACCTGATAGGCGCGCCCGAACTGGGTGATCTCGTCGTGGCCCCAGAACGGCGGGGTCAGCACCGACCACACCGCGCCGAAGATGCCCGCGATCAACAGGAAAGTCAGTGCGGCCGAGCCGAATCGGCGCTCGACGCCGATCACCGTGCGGCGCAGTCCGATCTCGCGATCGGGTGCGGCGGCCGGGATCTTCTCCGGCGCGGCGACGGTGGATTTCTCGTTCGCTTCGGTAACCACGATGTCCGATTCTGCTTTGCCGTTCGGGTCCTGCCCAGCAAGCACCGTCATCGCGTCGGACCGGCGGCCGCGTCATCCGCGCCCACGGCGGAGTAACGCAGGTACATCAGACGGGCGGCCTCGTGCCGGGAGCGGCGGATGCCGTCCAGGATCAGACCGGCGGTCCAGGCCAGGCTGCCCAGTAGTAGCAGCGTGAAACCGAGGAATAACGTCGGGAACCGCGGCACCGTGTGGGTCCGATAGAACTCGACCACGATCGGCGTGATCAGGATGACCGACACGAGCCAGGCCAGGGTGCCGAAAAGACCGTAGAAGGCGACCGGCCGCTCGTGCCGGGCCAGGCCGACGATCAGGCGCAGGATCTTGAAGCCGTCGCTGTAGGTGCGCAGCTTGGATTCGCTGCCCGCGGGCCGATCCCGGAAGCCGACCGGAACCGCGGTCTGCGGGACGCCCAGATGCTGTGAGTGCACGGTCAGCTCGGTCTCGATCTCGAACTCCCGCGACACGGCCGGGAAGGACTTCACGAAACGGCGGGAGAAGACCCGATAGCCGCTGAGCATGTCCTCGACGTTCTCGCCGAAAACCTTGCCCACCACACCATTGAGCACCTTGTTGCCGGTCTCGTGCCCGGCGCGGTACGCCGACCCGGCCTCGACCTCGCGGCGCACGCCGAGCACGTGGTCGTACGGACCGTCGAGCAAGGTCTGGATCATCTCGGGCGCGGCGGCCGCGTCGTAGGTGTCGTCGCCGTCGACCATGAGGTAGACGTCGGCCTCGATGTCGGCGAAGGCGCGGCGCACCACATTGCCCTTGCCCTTACGGTGCTCGGTGCGCACGATCGCCCCGGCCGCGCGCGCCTTCTCGGCGGTCGCGTCGGTGCTCAGGTTGTCGTAGACGTAGACGACAATGCCCGGGACGGCGGCCTTGAGGTCGGCGACGACCTTCGCGACGGCGGCCTCTTCGTTGTGGCACGGCACAATGGCGGCAATACGAAGCTCGGTGGAGTCCACCCGGTCAATCCTCTGATCGGAGGCGAATATGAACACCGGGAGGGTACCCGACCTTCACAGGTATATGGGTGCGGCGGGTTGCGGTACCGTCGGCCGGTGTCTGCGAACGAGTCCACGGCGGTGAGTGATTCCACCCCGAATCCCTCCTTGACCGGGAAGGTCCGGGCCCTGCTGCAGCGTGGCGGCGCGTTCCTGGTGGTCGGCGCGATCGGGTTCGTCGTCGACGCCGGCACCTACAACCTGCTGGTCTTCCTGGGCGGCGAGGGCCCGCTGTTCGATCAGCCGCTGCTCGCCAAGATCATTTCCATCGGGGTGGCCACGGTGGTCACCTATTTCGGCAACAAGTGGTGGACCTACTCCGACCACGAGGGCGATACCGGGGCCCGGCACATCCTCATCTACGCATTGCTGAATGTGATGGCCATCGGACTGCAACTCGGATGCCTCGGATTTTCACGCTACGTTCTCGGACTGGACAGTCCGTTGGCGGACAACGTTTCCGGCACGCTCGTCGGCCAGGCGGTGGCCATGGGCTTCCGATTCTGGGCTTACGGGAAATTCGTCTTCACCGGAACACGCGAGACCGAACGCTAAGTGCGGGTTCGCGCTGCCACGATGATTGGTGATTGATATTGTCGCCAGCGCCGTGCAAGAGACAGTGGCTGTGCGACCACGTCGGATTGAGCCGGTGTCTAAGTATTCAAAGGATGTCGAGGGATTCATGGATGCGTCGGCTGGCCAGGCCGTGACCGAAACCGAGGACCGCAAGAGCGCCGAAGCTCCGGCGACCCTGCGTGCGGACCACGCCGCGCCCGAACGGCTGGTGTTGGCGCGCGGAATCTTCATGGGCCCCGCCCCGAAGATCAGTGACGAGCTCTACGCGGTCGCCAAGGGCAAGGTCACCCGGGAACGGCAGACCTTGCGCCTGGAGAAGGGCGCGTCGGTCCACACCAACACCTACTTCGGGCGCTTCGCCGCCGCCTACTGGCAGCGCTGGACCAAGGTCACCGCGGTCGAGGTGGGCATGACCCTCGAGGTGACCGGCAAGGTGCGGGTGCGCCTGGCCGCCTCCGATATCGCCGGGCACCGTCGCGTCGTCGATACCGCGGTGGTCAAGGAGACCGGCCGGGTGGTGCTGAACGCGCCGCTGGACATGTACATCGACGGCGGCGCGATCTGGCTCGAGATCGAGGCGATCGGCGGCGACGCCGTGGTCACCGATCTGGCCTGGACCGCGGCGGCCCCCGAACAGGTGCGCCCGGTGGCCATCGCCATCTGCACCTTCAACCGGGCCCAGGACTGCGCCAATACCGTTGCGGCCCTGGCCTCCGACGCCACCGTGCTGTCGCTCATCGACGCCGTGTACGTGGTCGACCAGGGCACCGACCTGGTCCAGGATCAGGCGCTGTTCACCGAGACACAGCCGCGCTTCGGCGACAAGCTGCGCTACATCCGGCAGCCGAATCTCGGTGGCGCGGGCGGTTTCACGCGCGGCCTCTACGAGGTGTCGGGCGCCAACGAGCACGCCGACGTCATCCTCATGGACGACGACATCCTGTGCGAGCCGGAAACCGTGTTGCGGCTCAACGCCTTCGCCAACCTGACCGTGGAACCCACCCTGGTGGGCGCGCAGATGCTGTTCCTGTTCAACCCCGACTACCTGAATGTCGGTGCGGAGGAGACGAATCTGGGCAAGCTGCGCCACGGCCAGAAGGTGGCCAAGGCGCTGCGCAACACCTCCATGCTCAAGAAGCACCAGGAACGCCGGGTGGACGCCGGCTACCAGGCCTGGTGGACCTGCCTCATCCCGGCCGAGGTGGTCAAGAAGATCGGGCTGCCGGTGCCGATCTTCTTCCAGTGGGACGACGTGGAATACGGCCTGCGCGCGCGGGAGAACGGGTTCGTCACCGTCACGCTCCCCAACGCCGCCGTGTGGCACGCGGACTTCTACTGGAAGGACTTCGACGACTGGGCGCGCTACTTCTCCTCGCGCAACTCGCTCATCGTGTCCTCGCTGCACCACGACCTGGATCCGAAAGCCGTTACCCGCCAGCTGTTCCGCGAGATCAGCGAATTCCTGGTCGGCATGCAGTACGGCCTCGCGCACACCACCCTGCAGGGCATCGAGGACTACCTGAAGGGCCCGGAGGCCCTGCGCGACGGCGGTATCGAGGCGCTGGCCAAGGCCCGCGGCTCGCGCTCGGACTACCCAGAGACCGTCAAGCATCCCGCCGCCACCTCCCCGGTTCCCAACGCGCACCTGCACGTTCGCCGCGCGGGCGGGGAGCCCAGCCACCCGTTGCTGGTGCTCTACAAGCGCGCCCTCAACCAGTGGACCGGCCGTGTCATCCCCGGCCCGGTCGCGGTCACCCGCGAGGACGCGCACTGGTGGCACGTCGGCCTGTTCAACCACGTGGTGGTCACCGATGCCTCGCAGTCCGGCGTCCGAGTCCGCGTGCGCGACAAGGCAACCGCCCGCCGCCTGCTGCTGCGCGCTTACCGCGTGCTCAAGCAGCTGCGCAAGGACCTGCCCGGTTTGCAGGACCGCTGGCGTGCGGCCATGCCGGAGCTGACCAGCCGCGAGAACTGGGAACGCCTCTACGGAATCGACCAGAACGCACGGTAATGACCTGACAATGGCCCGGGACCTGGTGTCCCGGGCCATTGTTCGTTTCAGAGGAACAGGTCGGTGGTGAGGGGGCCGTCGCCCGGCACCACGCGGTACTTGTCCAGATCCGTGATGCCATGTGCGGCAAGGACATCGTCGTCGAGGAAGAAGTTGCCGGTGGTGTCCTTGGCCGGTGAGGTGAGCACCAGGTAGGCGGCGTCGGCGTAGATGTCCGGCGTGCGGGAGGTGGCGATCATCTCCTCGCCGCCGAGCAGGTTCTTGACCGCCGCCGTCGCGATGGTGGTGCGCGGCCACAGCGAGTTCACGCCGATGCCGTACTTGCGCAGCTCCTCGCTCAAACCCAGTGTGGTGAGCGACATCCCGTACTTGGCGATGGTGTAGCCCAGCGCCATGCCCGCCCACTTCGGGTCCAGATTCAGCGGCGGCGACAGCGTCAGGATGTGCGGATTGCGCCCGGCCTGCGCGGATTCCTTCAACGCCGGGATGCTGAGTTTGGACAGCAGGAAGCTGCCGCGGCAGTTGATGTCCTGCATGAGGTCGTATTTCTTCATGGGCAGGATCTCGGTGGGGGAGATGTCGATGGCGGAGGCGTTGTTGACCACCAGGTCGATGCCGCCGAAGCGCTGGATGGTCTGACGCACCGCGTCCGCCACCGCCTCGTCGTCGCGCACATCGCCGAGGTACTTCAGCACCGTGCCGCCCGCCGCCTCCAGTTCGGCCCCGGCGGTGTGGATGGTGCCCGGCAGTTTCGGATGTGGCGTATCGGTTTTCGCGATGAGGGTGATGTTCGCGCCGTCGGCCGCCGCCCGCTTGGCGATCTCCAGCCCGATCCCGCGACTGCCACCCGACATGATCATGGTCCGGCCCGCCAGCGGCTTGGCTGCATCGGTCATGGATCCGCTCCCGTCTGCTGTTGTGTCGCCCCGGGTTCGATCATCCGCGTCTCGGTGACCGAGTGGGGCGGAATTTCTCTCACTTCGGACAGTAGGCGCGAAATGCTCCCTATGCAACAAAGTGCATAGGGTAGCGCTGGCACTACCTCGACTCGGGTGCCCAGGACATGGGCACCCGGAATCCGGATTCCTAGGCTCGAATCGGCTGGAAAACCCGGCCCGAACAGGAGGAATCTCTTCCATGAGCGCAATGCGGCGGCCGCGTGCCCGGATCGTGCTGGCCGGTCTCGGAGTGGTGGCGGTCCTCGGGGCCCAGGCGTGCGGCACCGATTCCGTGAGCGTCGGCCCGGTGCGCAAGGAGCTCTACCGCACCCTCGAACAGGCCCTCGACACCCTGATCCGCGATGGCTTCCCGGGCGCGCAGGTCGTGATCGACGGCCCGGACGGCCATCACGTCCTCACCAGGGGCGCGGGCGTCCTCAGCACCGGTGCACCCATTCCCGACGACGGCCGGGTTCGGATCGGCAGCAATACCAAGACCTTCATCGCGACGGTGGTGCTGCAACTCGCCGCCGAGGGCCGGGTCGAACTCGACGCCCCGATCGAGCGCTACCTACCGGGTGTGGTGCACGGCAACGGGAATGACGGAAACCGCGTCACCGTCCGCAACCTGCTGCAGCACACCAGCGGCCTGCCCGACTATCTGGCGGGTGGTGATCCCTCGCTGACACCCGAGTCCGGCTCCCGGCAATTGAAGGCCGATGCCGATCAAATCCGCTGGGGCCATTACGAACCCGCGCAACTGGTGGATATCGCCCTGTCCATGCCGCCGCGCTTCGACCCCGGCGCGCGCTCGGTCTACACCAACACCAACTACATCCTGCTCGGCATGCTCATCCAGCAAGTCACCGGCCGCTCGGCCGCCGGGGAGGTGAGCAGCCGTATTCTGGAGCCGCTGGGCCTGCGCGACACCTACTTCCCGGATGCCCGCGAGACCGGGATCCGGGGATCGCATCCGCGCGGATATCAGGAAACCGACGGCAAGCGAACGGATTTCACCGACCTGGATCCGTCATGGGCCGATACCGCGGGTGCGATGGTCTCCACACCTGCCGACCTGAACCGTTTCTTCACCGCCCTGCTCGCCGGGAAACTGCTGCCCGCCGACCGCTTGAACGAGATGAAACAGACGGTCCCGTGGGATCGCGGCGCGCCCGGTTCCGGCTACGGGCTCGGTCTGGTCCACCACGCCATCTCGTGCGGCAAGGACGTGTGGGGGCATGGCGGCAGCATTCCCGGCTTCGGTACCCATACCGGCGTGGCCGCCGACGGCACCGCGGTGGTGGTGACCGTCAATCAGCTTCCGATCGACGACGCCACCCACGACGCGGTGGACAAGGTCTTCGACGCCGCCTTCTGCTCATGAGAGGAATCACCGTGCGTTTTCGCGAGATCGTCCGCACCCGTAAGGGATTGACCGTGTTGACGGTCGCTGGTCTGGCGGCCGCCGCCCTCGCCACGGTCGTCGTCACCGAGCGGCCCGGCGCCGCAGCCCTGGACCGGTACCGGCATCAGCGGCTGGACTGGAAGTCCTGCGATATTCCGGAGCTGGACGGCATGGGCGGGCAGTGCGCCGATGTCACCGTGCCGCTGAATTACGAACAGCCGCAGGGGCGGACGCTCACCGTCGCCATCTCTCGCATTTCGGCCACCGATCCGGCCCAGCGGCGCGGCGTCATGCTGTCGAATCCCGGCGGGCCGGGCGGCGCGGGCCTGGATTACTTCGTCGATACCAGCAAGGCGTTCACCCCCGAGGTCCGTGCCCGCTACGACCTGATCGGCATGGATCCGCGCGGCGTGGGCCGCTCCACACCGGTGAACTGCCACTGGCCGACCGGATTCGGGCTGCAGTTCGCGGGTGTGGATGCCAAGGGTTTCGACGAATCCACCGCTACCCAAAAGGATCTCGCGGACCGGTGTGCCGCCGCGGAGGGAGATCGGCTGCCGTACATCACCACTCGCAACACCGCCCGCGACATGGACATCATCCGGGCGGCGCTGGGCGAGGAGCGCATCAACTACCTGGGCACCTCGTACGGCACCTATCTGGGCGCGGTCTACACCCAGATGTTCCCCGAGCGCTCCGATCGTTTCGTGCTGGACGGCAGTGTGGACCCGGAGCGGTACGGCGCCTCGGGCATGCTGCAGTCGATGGGCGCGCCGAATGAGGCGGCGCTGGACGCCTGGGCCGAGTGGACGGCCGCCCGCGCGGGCGAATACCGGCTCGGCGCAACGGGACCGGAGGTGCGCGCCACCGTCGAGCGGCTCATCGCACGGGCCGTCGAGCGGCCCATCCGGATCGGCGACTTCGACGTCGACGGGCACACCCTGCCGATGGTGCTCTACATCCCCTTCGACTCCCCGAACACCTACCCCGTGGCCGCGCAGCAGATGCGGGAACTCGCCGACGCCGCCGCCGGCACCCCGGTCGAGCCGGACGAGGATCTGGCCGGCAAGCTGTCGATCATCCTGCGTGCCCAGCCCCGCGATCTGTCACCGCAGATGGCGGTGTTGTGCGGGGATGTCGCCGTGCCCCGCGACCCGGCCTGGTACCGGCGCAATATCGAGGCGGCCCGCGCCACCCAGCCGGTGTTCGGTGCGTTCGCGAACAACATCACGCCGTGCGCGTTCTGGGCCGCACCGGTCGAATCGCCCACGGCCATCGGCAATTCCGTGCCCGCCCTGATCGTGCAGGCGACCGGCGACACCCGCACCGCCTACAGCGGCGCGCTGACCATGCGCCGGGTGTTGACCGCCTCGCGCCTGGTGACCCTGCGCGACGTGGCCATCCACTCGATTCTCGGCCGCTACCCGAACACCTGCGTCTACGGGGCGGTGAACACCTATCTGCGTGACGGGACCCTGCCCGCCGCCGATCTCAGCTGCCGCGCCGACTGATCAACCCGCGTTCAGATAGGCCAGCACGGCCAGCACCCGCCGGTGTCCCACCTCGTCGGCGTACAGGCCCAGCTTGGCGAAGATGCTCCGAATATGTTTGAGCACTGCCCCTTCGGAGACCACGAGGCGCTCGGCGATGGTGCCGTTGTCGAGCCCCTCGGCCATCAACGCCAGCACCTCGCGTTCGCGCGGGGTGAGCGCCGCCAGCGGGTCGTCGGTCTTGCGCCGCACCAGCAGTTGCGCGATCACCTCGGGATCCATGGCGGTCCCGCCCGCGGCGACCCGGCGTAGCGATTCCAGGAACCGATCGACCTTCCCGACCCGTTCCTTGAGCAGATAGCCGACCCCGCCCGCCCCGTCGCCGAGCAGTTCGGCCGCGTAGCTGTCCTCGACCCACGCGGAGAGCACCAGCACCGGCAGCCCGGGGTGAATCTCCCTGGCGCGCACCGCCGCCCGCAAACCGTCATCGGTGTTGGTGGGCGGCATCCGCACATCCACCACCACCGCGTCGGGCCGGTCGGCGGTGACCACCCGCAAGAAATCGTCGGCATTGTCGACGGCAGCGGCCACCTCGATGCCGGAGGTCTGCAACAGCAGCGCCAACCCCTCCCGCAGCAGGGCGTCGTCCTCGGCGATCACCACACGCATTGCGCCCACACCTCATTCACCGTTTCCGTCACGATCCACACGGCAACTCCACCCGCACCACGGTAGGCCCGCCCGCCGGACTGCTCAGCAGCATCCGCCCGTCCAGCTCCTCTGCCCGCCGTCGCATCCCGGCCAGCCCGCCGCCCTCGCTTTCGCCCGCGCCACCGACCCCGTCATCGTGGATCTCGACGATCAGCAACTCGGCCGTGCCACCGAGACCGACCCGAAGCCGCTGGGCCCCGGAGTGTTTGGTGGCATTGGTCAGCGCCTCCGCGATGACGAAGTAGGCGGCCGCTTCGACCGCCGCGGGCCGTCGCCTGATTGCGGCGGACTCGGTGGCTGCGGGATCACCCCCGTCGATATCGAGTGCGCAGGGGATCGGCGAACGGGCCGCCAAGGCCGAAATGGCGCTCGCCAGACCACGATCCGCGAGTACCGGCGGATAGATGTCGCGCACCACATCCCGCAGTTCGGTGAGCGCGGCCTCTGCGGTGTCCTGCGCCTTGCGGATCAGCTCATCGGCCGCGTCCGGATCCCGTTGCCGCAGTTGATCGGCCAGCCCGAGTTGCAGGATCACCGCCGCGATCCGCGCCTGCGCCCCGTCGTGCAGATCGCGTTCGATCCGCCGCAGTTCCGCCCCGTGCGCGTCCAGCGCGGCGGCCCTCGTGGCGGTCAGCTCCGCCACCCGCACCGCCAGTTCGACCCCGGGCGGCGGTCCCAGCAGTGCCTTGGCCAGCAGCGCCTGCCAGCGGGCCACGACCGGCAACTGCAGTGCCACGACAGCCAAGGGAATCGCGATCAGCGCGCTGAGCACGGCCAACGGCCAGGAGCTGACCACGAATCCGAAGTTGTCGACCCGCACCAGCTGCCAGTACGCCGGAATCGCCAGCTGATTCACTACCCCGAAGGGCAGACCGATCGCGAACGCCGCGGCCATGACCCCGGGTATCCCGTGCAGCACGATCCACGCGATGGTCCGTCCGTTCGCCGGATCCCCGAGGGCGGTGGTCACCCGCTGCCACAGCCCACCGGTGATCGGCCGGTACGTCACCACGATCGGCGCACCCAGCCGTTTCCCGGCACGCCGCCGCTCGAACCCCGCGAGCGGCCGGATCAACCGCAGATATTCGGGAATCGCCGGAATTCCGACGCCCACGATGCTCGTGGCGGCCACCAACAGCAACCCCAGCAGGGCCATGGTGGCCGCAACCCCGGTAACCCCACCGACCAGCAGGTAACCGATACCGCCCGGCAGGGCCCGCAGCCGATCCACCACCCATCGCCGCCTGCTCACCGCAAGGCCCGGCGTTGGATCGGCAGTCATCCCACCAACCTACTGACCGCTCGCGTGCCGGATTCGATCAGCTCAGCGTTGCTTGCCGCCGCGCTCCTTGTACATGCGCCGCTGATCCTTGTTGATCTGCTTCCACGCCTTGCTGCGTTCGGCTCGCGCGCGGGCGTCGGTGCGGGAGGCCAGCCAGTCGTTCTCCCGGCTCAGCTTGCGGTAGCTGTCGAGCCGGCGCTGCGGCAGCGCACCGGACGCGATGGCGGCGAGCACCGCGCACCCCGGCTCGGATCGGTGCGCGCAGTCGGCGAAACGGCAGTGCGCGGCCAGGGATTCGACATCGCTGAAGGCGCGGCCGATGCCCTCGGCGGCATCCCACAGACTCACCGAGCGCAGGCCCGGGGTGTCGATGAGGGTGCCGCCGCCCGGCAGCGGACGCAGCTCCCGATGCACGGTGGTGTGGCGGCCACGCTTGTCACCCTCGCGAACCGCGTTGGTGGCGAACACTTCCGCGCCGAGCAGCGCGTTGGCGAGGGTGGATTTGCCCGCGCCCGAGGGCCCGATCAGCGCGACGGTGCCGTAGAGCACCGAGGTCAGCACCTCCATGCCGATGCCGGTATCGGCACTGATCGCCAGCACGGTGACGCCGGGCGCGGCGGCCCGCACCTCCTCGATCGGAATATTCTGCGCCAGATCGGCTTTGGTGAGCACCACGGTGGGCTGCGCACCTGATTCCCAAGCCAGTGCGAGCAGTCGCTCGATGCGCCCGAGATCGATGTCCCCGTCGGCGGGGGTGCACACCAGCACGGTGTCGACATTGGCGGCCAGCACCTGCTGCGCGGACTTGGCGCGAGCATCGGGCTGCCCGGACACGGCTGCCCGGACGATGGCCGTTCGACGCGGCAGCAACGCGCGCACGGCGCGGCCGCGATCGATGGCCACCCAGTCACCTGTGCACAGCCCGCTGACCTCGGAATCCGAGCGCGGGAGCTGGGCGCGCACCACCGCAGCCGTCAACCGGCTCTGGAAATCAGCGGTGGGAAGCGGTGCCGCGATATCGCATTCGCTGCGATCCATCCGGATCACGCGGGCTGGAATCAGATCGTCACCGAGCAGCGGAAGGTAGTCGGCGGCGAGGGCGGTGTTCCAGCCGTAAGGGGCAAGCAGGTCGAAGTCGACCGAAGACATTGTGGAGTCCTTTGATGGGCCGAGCCCGGATCATGGACTCAGCGAGAGGAATTCGAGGTGGATACGCGGGCCGCGCGCACTAGCGCGGGCACGGCAATCCGCAATGCCGTTGTCACGTAACTCCACCTCCCATCTCTCCTCATGCCATCGCCGAGGCGACCGCTCCGAACAAGAACGGGGACAACCTTGTCAGGCTGTCCCCGTCGGCGCAACGTATTTATCCGAGCGCTACGAACTCGGTTTGTCGAACTGCTCCCGGCGGCCCATGCGCTGCAGGCGTAGCCATTCCATCAGCCCGGCCGGATCCTTCTGCTGGACCAGGAAGAACCACCCGAACCGGGCTACTTCCTGCGGCAACAGCTTCCGCATACCCGGCTGCGCCATCAGGTACCCGCGGTTGCGATAGGTGAAGTGCCGCTTGACCGGATCGTCCGGATACTGGGTGTGCATGCGCCCGCCGAGGATCGGCTTGAACTCGGCGGAACCGTTGGGATGCAGGTAGGCGGTCTGCAAGCAGGTGCCGAAGGGCAGCCCGGACCGCACCAGCCGCCGGTGCACCTCCACCTCGTCACCGCGCACGAACAGCCGCAAGTCCGGCACGCCGATCTTGTCCACGGCCTCCGCGGATACCAGCGCACCGTTGAACAGCGAGGCGATCCCCGGCAGGAAGTCCTCGTCCCCGAGCTCCGAGCGCAGCCGTCGCCACACCACGCCCCGGCGCAGCGGGAACGCCAGCCGGTCGGGATCGTCGATATCCGCGACCACCGGCGACACCTCGACCAGCTGATGCCGCCTGGCGCAATCGAACAGCGTGGCAAGCACTTCCGGCCCCTCGGGCCGCCCGTCGTCGTCGGCCAGCCACACCCAGTCCGCGCCCATGGTCAGCGCGTGCAGCATGCCGAGCGCGAAACCGCCCGCCCCGCCCAGATTGTGTTCCGAACCCAGGTAGGTGGTCTCCATCGGCTGCTGCTTGACCAGCTCGCCGACCTCGGCCTCGTTACCGTTGTCCACCACGATCAAATGGTCGATGGGGCGGGTCTGGCTGCTGAGCACCTTCAGCGACTCGGCCAGCAGCTCCCGGCGTTTGTGCGTGACCACGATGGCGACGATGCGCGCATCATCGCCATACAAGGGGGTGGACTGTTCAGTCATGCGGGATTCCGTTCCGGTTCACGTTCACGTTCCAGATCCCGCAGCACCTGCGCCACGTGATCACCCGCCTCGGGGCCCTCGTAGGCTCGCACGACTTCCTCGATACCCCCGTGCATCCGCACGTTGCCGTGGTCGATCCAGAGAGCGGAATCACACAGTTGCGCCAGGAATTCATTGGAATGCGAGGCGAATACCAGAATGCCGGAGCGGGACACCAGCTGCTGCAGCCGGATCCGCGCCTTCTTCATGAATTCCGCGTCGACCGCGCCGATGCCCTCGTCGAGCAGCAGGATCTCCGGATCGATGGAGGTCACCACGCCCATGGCCAAACGCACCCGCATACCGGTGGAGTAGGTGCGCAGCGGCATCGCCAGATACTCGCCGAGCTCGGTGAAATCGGCGATCTCATCGATTTTGGCGAGCATCTGCTTGCGGGTCTGCCCGAGGAACAGGCCGCGAATGATGATGTTGTCGTAGCCGGAGATCTCCGGATCCATGCCGACACCGAGATCGAACACCGGCGCGACGCGGCCGCGAATGCGCGACGAGCCGCGGGTGGGTTCGTAAATCCCCGAAAGCAGGCGCAGCAGCGTCGATTTGCCCGCGCCATTGTGGCCGACCAGGCCGACCCGATCGCCTTCCTTCAGCGACAGATTGATGTCGCGCAGCGCCTCGATCACGACCACATCGGACTGGTTGCGACCGATCGCGCCGCCCGCCTTGCCCATGAACGCCTTCTTCAGCGAACGGGACTTGGCGTCGAAGATCGGGAACTCCACCCACGCGTTCTGGGTTTCGATACTCACATGGTCGGTCATTGAGCCTTCACACCCAGTAGGGGACGCGGGAACGGAACTGCTTCATGGCCAGGATCGCGACCGCCCAGCCCACCACGGTGATGGCCAGCACCACGATCCAGGACGTCAGCGGCTGCGGCTCGCCCAGCAGGGGCGCGCGCACGATCTCCAGGTAATGGTAGGTCGGCACCAGCTCGACCAGCCGCGCGCGTTCGCTCACCGCGCCGCCCTGATCGTGCAGCGACTTGGTGCTCCACATGACCGGCGTCAGCACGAACAACATCAGCGTCATGCTGCCGAGAATCGGCGCGATATCGCGGTAGCGGGTGCTGAAGATGCCGAACGCGATGCTCACCCACATGGCGTTGGCGAACAGCAGCAGAATGCCGGGAATCGCGAGGATCGCCGTCCAGTGCAGATCCCGCCAGACCCCGAAGCCCACCAGCATGACCAGATAGATCACCAGGTTGTGCGCGAAGAACAGGAACTGCCGCCACACCAGGCGATACACATGCACGCTCAGTGCCGATGGCAACTGTTTGATCAGGCCCTCATTGGCGATGAAGACATCGGAGCCCTCGAGAATGCTGGCATTGATGACATTCCAGACGATCAGGCCGACCGTCACATAGGGCAGATAGGTGTGCAGCGGCTGATGGAACAGGGTGGCATAAAGGAAACCCATCGCCGCGGCTTGGACGCCGGTCGCGATGGTGATCCAGAACGGACCCAGCACGGATCGCCGATAGCGCTGCTTGATGTCCTGCCAGCCGAGCGAGAGCCACAGCTCACGCTGGCCGAATCCGTCACGGAAGTCCTTGAAGGCGCGACGGAACGTCTGGGAATCCGACACTAGCGGCACTGGAGAATTGTCCAGGGTCGCCTCGGCCTCGACCGAGTCGGGGGGAGCAGCAGCAGGCACAGCACCCGACCTTATCTAATAGCTGTCCCTTTGCGACGAGAACCTGCCGCCGACCCCGACATATCAGCGGCAGGCTGTGTCTCTCCGCACTGCTCAGAGGTATTGCCCGCCGCCGGAGCCCGGTCCGCCGCGCGGGTCGCCGCCGCTGCTCGCACCCGGAGGCAGGGCTTGGCGCATCTGCTCGAGTTGCGCGCGGGCCGCCATCTGCTGGGCGAACAGCGCGGTCTGGATGCCGTGGAACAGACCCTCGAGCCAACCCACCAATTGCGCCTGGGCGATGCGCAGTTCCGCGTCCGACGGCACGGTGTCGTCGGTGAACGGCAGGGCCAGGCGCTCGAGCTCCTCGCGGAGTTCGGGGGCGAGCCCGGTTTCCAGTTCGCGGATGGAGGTGCGGTGGATCTCGCGCAGCCGGGTGCGGGAGGCGTCGTCGAGCGGAGCGTGCCGCACCTCTTCGAGCAGCTGCTTGATCATGGTGCCGATGCGCATGACCTTGGCGGGTTGCTCCACCATGTCGGCCAGCGACTCCCGATCCCGGGTCTCATCCGATTCGCCCGAATCGTGTTCGCCGACAAACTGTCCGGTGATCTCCACCGGCTCGCCGCCGATCTGCGCCGCCGCCGGGATGAACAGCGGCTTGCCCTCGGGACCGATCACGACGATGGATTCCGGAACCCCATCCGATTGCGTCATGACCCCATCCTGCCGAATCCCACCCGAACCCGCTAAGCGCCACCCCACTTCGCAAGCATTCGGGAGCCACTTCGCAGCCCCTGTGTAACTCCCGGTGCGCGGGGAGCGAAGCCGTGGATAGGTCGAACAGAGACCTTCCGTCCGGTTTGTGCGGTAGATGCCAGGTCGTCCCAGAGGTTCCGGGTCGCTTCCCTCCCTACCGTTACCCAGTTGTGCCCTCTCCCTTTAGAGTGGCGAGCATGACTTACGACGTCGCACGGGTGCGGGGCCTCATACCGTCCCTGGGCGACGGCTGGATCCACCTGGACCCCCAGGCGGGCATGCTGGTTCCGGATTCGGTATCCCGGGCCGTCTCAACGGGTTTCCGGACCTCCGCCTTCTCGCACACCAATCGGCACGGCGCGGCGCAGCGCAGCGCGGCGATCCTGGAGGCCGCGCGCGAGGCCGTCGCCGATCTGGTCGGCGGGGATCCGGCGGGCGTCGTGCTCGGCCCGGACCGCGCGGTACTGCTGGCCTGGCTGGCCGAATCGCTGAGCTCCCGACTGGGTCTGGGCACCGGGATCGTGCTGTCGCGCCTGGATGACGAGGCCAATGTCGCCCCGTGGCTGCGCATCGCGAATCGCTATGGCGCACACGTGCGCTGGGCCGAGGTGGAGATCGAGACCTGCGAGATGCCGGCCTGGCAGTTCGAGGAGCTCATCGGACCCACCGCCCGGCTGGTGGCGCTCACCGCCGCCTCACCCATCGTGGGTTCCGCGCCCGCGGTCCGGGTGGCGGCCGACCGGGTGCACGAGGTCGGCGGTCTGCTGGTCGCCGACTGCTTCGGCGCCGCGCCCTACGCGCTCATCGACATCGACGAACTCAATGCCGACGTGATCGCGCTCAGCGCCCCCGCGTGGGGCGGCCCGCAGATCGGCGCGCTGGTCTTCCGCGATCCCGCGTTCCTGGACCGGATTCCGTCCATGTCGCTCAACCCCTATGCCAAGGGCGCGGAGCGGCTCGAGGTGGGCGGCCACCAGTACGCGCTGCTGGCCGGGCTCGCCACCTCCATCGACTACCTGGCCTCGCTGGACGAGCGCGCCAAGGGCACGCGGCGCGAGCGCCTGGAAATGTCGATCACTTCGCTGCAGGACTACCACGATTCGCTGTTCGAACAGCTGATGGCGGTGCTGGACACCATCCCCAACCTGACCATCATCGGCCGCGCCTCCACCCGCATCCCCACGGTGAGTTTCACCATCGCGGGCATGCAGGCGGAGAAGGTCTCGGCCAAGCTGGCCGACGCCCGCATCGGCACGCTCAGCGGCTCGCACGGCGGCAGCCGCCTCCTCGACGCGCTGGGCGTCAATGACGAAGGCGGCGCCGTGACCATCGGACTCGCGCCCTACACAACGCGATTCGAGATCGAGCAGCTGGGCCGCGCGTTGGCGGCCCTGGACACCTAGCCGCCTAGAGTTCGCGGATCTGCAGGATCACCTTGCCGACGGTCTCGTCGGAGTCCAGCAGTCGGTGAGCCTCGGCGGCATCGGTGACGGCGACCTCCGCCGACACCACGGGCACCACCGTGCCGTCGGAGATCAGCGGCCACAGGTGCCGCCGCAGCTCGGAGATGATCTCCGCCTTCGACCCGCGCCCGTGCTCGGGCCGCCGCCGCAGATTCGTGGCGTGAATGGAACCCCGCTTGCCAAGCAGCGCAGCGAGATTCAATTCCGCTTTCACTCCGCCCTGCATGCCGATCACCACCAGGTGCCCGTCCTCGGCGAGCGCCTCGACATTGCGTTCCAGATACGCCGCTCCCATTACGTCGAGAATGATGTCCGCGCCGGGATATTCGCTGTGCAGCGTGGTCACGAAATCGTGCTCGCGGTAATTGATCAGAACCGTCGCGCCCAATTCCCGGCAGCGCTCCAGCTTGAACTGCGAACCCGCCGTGACCGCGACGCGCGCGCCGAGCGCGCGGGCCACCTGGATGGCGTGCGTGCCGATCCCGCTGCCGCCGCCGTGAATCAGCAGTAACTGCCCGCTGTGCAGTCCCGCGGTCATCACCAGATTGGACCAGACCGTGGCCGCCACCTCCGGCAGCGCGGCCGCCGCGGCCACATCCAGGCCCTCCGGCACGGGCAGCAGCTGGCTGGCGGGCGCGTTCACCCGTTCGGCGTAGCCGCCGCCGGACAGCAACGCGCACACCCGGTCCCCGGCCCGCCAATCCCGCACCCCGGCACCGACTTCCGCGACCACCCCGGACACCTCGAGGCCCAGGATCTCGCTGGACCCGGGTGGCGGCGGGTAGAGGCCCTGCCGTTGCAGCAGGTCCGCGCGGTTCACCCCCGCGGCCACCACATCGATCGCCACCTCGCCGGGTCCGGGCGCGGGCAGGTCGTCCACCTGCGCCCACTTCATGACCTCCGGCCCACCGAAACCATCGAGCGTCACCGCATACATGAAAACGAGCCTACGACCGGAGCTCACCGTTTAGTGTCAGGCACTCCTCGGTGCGGGCACGGCGAGGCCTCGGGATGAGCACAGCAAGGGCTCGGGGTGGGCACAGCGTCCGCTCAGCTTCGGCCGTCACCGTAGGTGGAGACATTCGAAGGGAGCATTCCATGATCACCACTCTGGCCGCCCTCGGCGGCATGGTCGTCCTGGCGGCGATGGCGATGTCCGGATTTATCGCCGAAGACGCCCCGCGCGCCCTGGTCCGCGTCCGCAAGCGCTGACAGACTCGGACATTTCCGGACTCGAAAGTTACGCTCCGGGAAAGTAACTTCGACCCTCTCCGCGCGCGGGTGCGAGGTACTAGCGTTCCCGGCTATGAGCAGTTTCGTCGATTTCCAGAACGAGATCTATCTCTCCGGCCTGGCGGGCATCGTCCCGGCGCTACCCATGACGGCGGCGGGGCTGGAAGAGCAGGCTCGGGAAGTGCTGGATCCGGCGGCCTTCGCCTATGTGGCGGGCAGTGCGTCGTCCGAGCGCACCGCACACGCCAATCTCGCCGCCTTCGAGAAATACCGGCTGCTGCCGCGCGTGCTGCGCGGCGCCAGCGGTCCCGGGGTGCGCGATCACACGGTGGAGGTGCTCGGAACCCCTTTGGCCGCACCGATTCTCACCGCGCCGGTGGGTGTGCTCGGCCTGCTGCACGAGCGCGGCGAGACCGTGGTCGCCGAGGTGACCAAGGAGCTGGGCATCGGCATGGTGCTGTCCACCGCGGCCTCCTCCACCATCGAGGAGGTCGGCGAGCGGGCCGGGGCCTGGTGGTATCAGCTGTACTGGCCCAATGACATGGAGCTGGCCCGCTCCTTCGTCGAACGGGCCGAAAAGGCCGGGGCCAAGGCCATTGTCGTCACCGCCGACACCCCGAGCCTGGGTTGGCGGCCGCGCGATCTGACCCTGGGCCACCTGCCGTTCCTGCGCGGCAAGGGCATCGCCAACTACCTGTCCGATCCGGTCTTCCGCGCCAAGCTCGACGCCCCGCCGGAACAGGGCGAGGAGGCCATGCGCGCCGCGATCCTCACCTGGATGGGCCTGTTCGGCAATCACGCGCTGCGCCCGGCGGATATCGCGCGCCTGCGGGACTGGACCGAACTGCCCATCGCCGTCAAGGGCGTGCTGCACCCCGACGATGCCCGCCAGGTGGTGGACGCGGGCGCCGACGCGGTGGTGGTGAGCAATCACGGCGGCCGTCAGGTGGACGGCGCGATCGGTGCGCTGGATGCCCTGCCGACCATTGTGGCCACCGTCGGCGATCGCGCGGATGTGCTGTTCGACTCCGGAATTCGCACCGGCTCCGACGTCATGATCGCGCTCTCGCTGGGCGCGAAGGCGGTACTCTACGGCCGCCCCTGGGTGTACGGGCTGGGCCTGGCGGGCGCCGACGGCGTGCGGCACGCGCTGCGCTGTCTGCTCGCGGATTTCGATGCGGCCATGGGACTTTCGGGTTGTACCGGCCCACACGACCTGAGTCGCACCATGATCTCCTCGTATCGCGTTTAGGCGGCGCGCCGGGAGGAACACTCCCGATGGGCCGCCTTGTCCGGGCCACCGAGCCGAGGAGGGGCGATCAAGCACCGTCACAACAATCAACGGGTGGCCGTCGAAACCGATGGCCGGGGCACGGCGGAACCGAGGTGGCTCACCCCGGAGCAGCAGCGCGCGTGGCGGGCCTACATGGACGGCAGCCAGCGCCTCATGGCCGATCTCAACCGTCAACTGCAACGCGACTGCGACCTGTCCTTCGCCGACTACCGCATCCTCGTGAAACTCTCCGAGGCTCCGGGCCGTTCGCTGCGCATGAGCGATCTCGCCGACGGCGTGCTCTCCTCCCGCAGCCGGCTCACCCATCAGATCCGGCGGATGGAAGCCGAGGGGATGGTGCGGCGCATCGCCTGCGAGGACGACGGCCGCGGCGTGCTGGCGCAGCTCACCGACGAGGGCATGCGCCGACTACGTGCCGCCGCCCCGGGCCACGTCGCCGCCGTCCGCCGCTTCTTCGTGGATCTGCTCACACCCCAGCAACTGGCCGCCGTCGCCGCCGCCCTGGACCTGGTGAACCTGGCCGCTGACCAGCGCGCCACCGCCCGCCCGACCGCCGATCTCGACTGACCCGCGCCCGCCGGCCACAAGTGGGAGGCAGACCGCACACGCCATCAGTTACCATCAAGCGCCTGGAAGCGTGGCAGAGCGGCCGAATGCACTCGCCTTGAAAGCGAGCGTTGTGAAAGCAACCGGGGGTTCAAATCCCTCCGCTTCCGCCATTTCTTGTCGATGATGAGGTGTGTGCGTGCGCGGTTGGGTCGGTATGGGTCTAGCCGTGCTCGCACTACACGTTCTCGGGTGGGGCACCCTGCTGCTGGTGGTGGTGCCCGCCCATCATGTCGTGCAGGGCTCCGTGTTCGGGGTCGGACTCGGGATCACCGCCTACACCCTGGGCATGCGGCACGCCTTCGACGCCGATCACATCGCCGCCATCGACAACACCACGCGAAAACTGGTGGCCGAGAACGGCCGTGCGAAATCGCAGACGGTCGGATTCTGGTTCGCGCTCGGGCATTCCAGCATCGTGTTCGTGATGGTCGCGCTGCTCGCGTTCGGCGTGCGGGCGCTGGCGGGATCTATCGAGGACGAGGGCTCCGGCCTGCACCGGTGGACCGGCCTGTGGGGCACCAGTATCTCGGGCGGCTTCCTCATCGCCATCGGACTGCTGAATCTGGTGTCGTTGCTCGGCATTTGGCGGGTGTACCGCCGGATGCGCGGCGGCGACTTCGACGAGCCCGCCCTGGAACAGGCGCTCAATGACCGCGGCCTGCTCACGCGTGTGCTCGGCCCCGTGGTGAAGCTGGTGCGCAAGCCCTGGCAGATGTACCCGGTGGGCCTGCTGTTCGGCCTGGGTTTCGACACCGTCACCGAGGTCGGCCTGCTGGTCATCGCCGGCGGCGCGGCCGCCACCGGACTGCCCTGGTACGCGATCCTGGTACTGCCCCTGCTGTTTTCGGCGGGCATGGCGCTGTTCGACGCGCTCGACGGCGCGTTCATGAGCCACGCCTACGACTGGGCCTTCGCGCGCCCGGTCCGCAAGATCTACTACAACCTGGTGATCACCGGGCTGTCGGTGGCGGTGGCGCTGCTCATCGGCGTGCAGGAGATCATCTCGATCTTCGTCGAAAAGCTGGACGTCACCTCGGGTTTGGTGGCCTGGATCGGCAATCTGGACCTGGGCAGCCTCGGCTATATCGTGGTCGGACTGTTCGCGGTCACCTGGGCGGTGGCGCTGGCGGTGTGGCGGTTCACCGATATCGAGACGCGCTGGGAACGCGATCTCGCCGCCGAATGATCGTTTTCTGGTAAATGTGGCTGAGTGGTCAGCCGCAGCGCACGTCGCCTTCTCGGTGCCCTCGCCGGTGCCGTCCTGCTGGCCGGAGCGGTGATCACGCAAGCGCCGCCGGGCGTGGCCGATCCGCCCGTCGAGACCGGCTCCAACGAGGAATCCGCGCCCGGGACCGATCCGGTGCATCCCGCGCAGGCGCGCATCGAACGCGTAGACCCCCTGTCCGGCAACCTCTTCGGCGTCTACGTGGCCTCCCCGGCCATGGGCCGCACCGTGCAGGTGCAGGTGCTGGTTCCGGCCCGCGCCGACGGGCCCCGGCCCACCGTCTACATGCTCGACGGCCGCAGCGCCGCCCCCGACGTCAACAACTGGACCGCCCGCGCGGGCGCGCTGTCGTTCTTCGCCGACAAGAACGTGAACGTGGTCTTCACCCTCGGCGGTCCCGCCAGCTACTACACCGATTGGCGGCACAGCGATCCCAAGCTCGGCACCAACCGTTGGGAAACCTTCCTCACCCGGGAACTGCCGCCGCTGCTGGACGCCCGCTTCGCCGGTGACGGCCGCAACGGCCTCGAGGGCGTCTCCATGGGCGCGGAGGCGGCCATGATGCTGGCGGTCCGCAATCCGGGCCTCTACCGCGCGGTGGCGGGCCACAGCGGCTGCTACGCAATGGGTTCGGACTTCGGCGAGGCGCAGGCGCGGGCCGTGGTCGGCACCTACGGCGGCGACCCGGACAATATGTTCGGCTCCTCGGACGATCCGCAGTGGGCCGACCACGATGTGGTGTCGCACGCGGAAGCGCTGCGCGGCAAGGCCATCTACCTGTCCTCCGGCAGCGGCCTGCCCGGCGAGCACGACACCGCCGGCAACCCGGACCTGCGCAACGCGGTGCTCTTCGGCGGCCCGATCGAGGCGGGCGCGGACATGTGCACCCGCCAATTGGCCGACCGGCTCACGCAATTGGGCATCCCAGCCACGGTCAACCTGCGCCCGACCGGAACCCACTCCTGGCCCTATTGGGCCGACGAACTGCCGCGCTCCTGGCCGACGATGGCCGCCGGGCTGGGGCTCTAGCCTCGGTGTCGCCTAGCCCAGGAACCGCGCGACGATCTCCGGGTCGGTGGCGAAGCGCAGGAAGGCGTCGTTCTCGTGCGGGTCGCCCGCGGTGACGCGCACGCCGTCGGTGCCGTAGGGCCGGATGATGACTCCGGCTTCGGTACTGGCCGCACCGTATTCGGCACTGCGGTCGCCCAGCGGCAGCCAGAGGAAGTTGGACTGGCTCACCGGCACCCGGTAGCCCGCCTCGATCAGCGTCGCGCGCATGCGATCCCGCTCCGCCACCACCGCGTCGGTGCGCTCCAGCAGTTCGTGTCGCGCCTCCAGCGAGGCGATGGCCGCCGCCTGCGCCACCCGGCTCACGCTGAAGGGGATGTGCACCTTCATGAGCGCGGTGATCACCTCGGGCGCCCCGACCGCGTAGCCGACCCGCAGCCCCGCCAGGCCGTACGCCTTCGAAAACGTCCGCAGTACCAGCACATTCGGGCGCGTGCGACCCAGCTCGACGCCATTGGGGAAGTCCTCGGCGGGCAGGCGCAGGTATTCGAAGTACGCCTCGTCCAGCACCACCAGCACGTCCGAGGGCACCCGGTCGAGGAACTCGACGATCTCCGCCTTGCCGCGGGCGGTACCGGTCGGATTGTTCGGGTTGCAGACGAAGACCACCCGGGTGTTCGGGGTGATCGCCGCCGCCAAAGCGTCCAGATCGTGGGTGAATTCACCATCCAGCGGCACCTGCACGGCCTTCGCCCCCGCCACCTGCGTGACGATCGGGTAGGCCTCGAACGAGCGCCACGCGAACAGCACCTCGTCCTCTGGGTTGCGGCAGGTGATCTGCACCAGCTCCTGGCACAGCGCCACACTGCCGCACCCGGCCGCCACGTTCTCGAGCTCCACACCCAGGAAATCCGCGAGCGCGCCGCGCAATTCGACGGCGTGGTTGTCGGGATACCGGTTCGACAGCTCGACCGCCTCGGCGATGGCCTTGGTCACCGACGGCAGCGGCGGAAACGTGGTCTCGTTGCTGGCCAGCTTCACCGCACCGGGGTGGGTCTTGCCGGCGACGTACGCCGGAATGGCATCGAGATCCGGGCGAATGTGCGCACTCACCCCTCTACCCTAAGTCCCGCGCGTCCGGGCCCGGCTCGCGGTGTCGCCCGGTTTGCGCTCGCGGTGTCGCACGGTTTGCTCAGTGGGTGGACCCGGCTGCCCGAATCCGGCTCGGCCGGAATATCTCCGGAAGATCGGACCGCCCGAAAGATTTATCCCGTTTTTACCTAGCGCAACTACAGTGGCCCTATGTCGGGCATCTATCGAGAACACGCCCCTGTGCACGACACGACCGCGGTCCCGCTCACCGTGCTCGAACCCGAGGGTCACGCCCGCGGCGGCATCGTGGTGTTGCACGAATCACGGGAATTCACCGAGCCATTGCTCGAACTCATGCGCGCGCTCGCCGCCGACGGCTGGACCGTGCTCGCGCCCGACCTGTTCCACCGACCCGCCAACGGCCACACCCCCGACCGTGTCTTCGGGGAAGACCTCTTCGCCGATTTCGACGCCTGCTTCGACTGGCTCACCGCGCACGGCGTCTTCCGCGACTGCATCGGCGTCCTCGGCTTCGACTCCGCGGGCACCGCCGCCGCCCTGGTCGCCACCAACCGGCGCGTCGGCGCGGCCGTCTCCGTCGCCGCCCCCGGCATCGAAACCCCGCTCACCCCGCAGGCCGTCGCCCTGCTCGCCGCCGCCCCCGGCCTGAAAGCGCCCTGGCTCGGACTCTTCGGCGAGGACGACCCCCTCACCCCGCCCGACCAGGTCGACCGCCTGCGTGACGCCGCCTCCCACGCCGATGTCGCCACCCTCGTCGTCACCTATCCCGGCCTGCACCACCGCCCCGACCACCCCGGCTTCGACGCCGCCACGCTCGACGACGACTTCGTCCTCGACGCCCAGACCCGGATCTACGACTGGTTCGACAGCCATCTCCGTTGATCCACCCCGCTGACCAGCCGATTTGGCCTATTGGTCACCCGCTGTGTAATCTTCTGTCCCGGCGGTTCGAAAGGAACCGGCGGCCTCGAAGAGGGCCACCAGGAGGCGTGCCAGAGCGGCCGAATGGGACTCACTGCTAATGAGTTGTCCCTTCACGGGGACCGGAGGTTCAAATCCTCTCGCCTCCGCCACCACCCGGTACGCCGGGTGACCACAGTTAACTGAATAATCCTGCGCCCGTAGCTCAACGGATAGAGCATCTGACTACGGATCAGAAGGTTGGGAGTTCGAGTCTCTCCGGGCGCGCATAGAAAATCCCCTGTGACCTGCGGTCATAGGGGATTTTCACTATCAAGCAGAGGTTGAGGTGCCGACAAAGGTGCCGACAAACTTCGGCCCAAAGATATTGGGTCATCTGATTTTTCGCGTGCCCCGTCGCCAATCTGCTGTTTTCAGGGCGTTTTTGGCACCTGACCTGCAAGAATCGCCATGAAGTGAATTGCGTCACAAACCATCTGGTATTTATGGGTTGGGGTCTCGCTGCACCCGGATCGAACAAGCGGGCCCGACCTCCGAATGAGACTGGGCCCGCATTGCCTTAGTGGGGTCAGGCCCCGGCGTCGATCCCGGCGGCTTCCAGCTCTGGCTTCAACGGCGCGTCATCCTTCCACGGCAGATACATGCCGAGGGTGGCCGAGGCGGCGAACAGAAGCGCAGCCCATGACACGGATTCCCATGGAAGCAGCTGCATGACGTCGATGATGCCCCCACTCCAAGGTGCATTGTCGCCAAAGCGGCGTGCCGCACCGATCGCCCACAGCAGCGAGGCGGTCGCCAGAATCAGCAGGCTCCAACGCGCCGCGGCGGGAACTCCTCTCTCCACGCCAGCGGCCAGGCTTGCCACAAATAGCAGTAGGCCAGCGAATCCTGCGACGCAGGCCGTCGTGGTGATCAGGAACTGATCCTGCGGGTCACCTCGGAAGTGGATGACGATGCTGATGTAGGCGCCGCTGACGCCTCCGGCTACCACTGCGGCCGTGTGTGTCAGCCACTGTCTGCCGGTGAAAGACCACGCTCGCGCGGCCAGATAGATCAGCGATACGGAGACGGTGACTGCGCAGGCGTAGGAGAACGCGTCGTACCACGATGGGCCTGGTGCATCGGATTCGAGGTTGTAGGCCACGTTGGTGAACATCAGCGCGCTGAGCGCGACCAGGGTGACGGTCATCGCGCGGGTCGCGACATCGCGCCATCGTGGTATCCGAATGAATGCGACGCTCAGGCAAGCAATTCCGGTGATGGCGTGCAGTATGTTGGCGGTCGTTGTCATGACAGCAGTCTCCGGGCTGGGTTGGCGCGTTTGACTGCCCGCGGCGGGACCGCCGGGGCCTCGGCGCTGGGTGCGCCAGGCTGGGTGGCGGCGAGAAGTCGACGCGAAAACTCTTCTGCCAGCTGCCCGTTCGTGGCGGACCGCAACGCGTCATTGACTGCGGGTCTGTCGCTGACAATCGGGAGTTGGAACGCTGCGGCCGGGGCGAGTCCGGCCTGGATCAGCCCTTCGGCGGGGTTGATCCCGAACGCTAGGCAAAAGTCGATAACTGTCTGTGCCACAGCGGGTTTGGTGCTGTCGAACAAGTGCCGGTCAACCCTGCTGGGGTTGACGTTCATCTGCTGCGCAATTGCTACGGCGCTCATGCCACCTGAGATCTGCCTGATCCATTCTTGAAATCCGCCGCGCATCCAGCGATCGTACTTGCCGATCCATTGCCGTCACATGTCGGTCTGACCTGGTCGAGTGCTGAAGTCGACGTCGTCTCCCTCCGCAGATCTGCTGATCCAAATTTGCACGGATGCTGTTCCCGGTGGTTTGCTTCCGTCGTAGGCGTGGCTGGTTATTACCGGGCTACCCACCCTTGGTGATTCGAACGTATATTCGATCACGATGGCGATCCACATGCTCCATGCACGAAAGGACGTTCCATGTCTGCCGAGGCCGTTGACACCGGCGAGCCCCTTAGATCGCCGACACTGCCAGAGCGTTCTGCGGGGAGCTTCCTGCGCGAACTTCGGGAGCGACGCGACCTCCCTCGTGCGCAGGTGGCCCGGTGGTTGCGCATGCAACCCAACTCCCTCGGTGTGATCGAGAATGGGCATCGGCGCGTCGCCCCGGAACTCGTCGACCAGTTCGTCAAGGTGGTCGCGCTGACCGCCACAGAAGAACGGCACCTGCGAAAGCTCGCTGCGGCCAGCCGCCCCGCCAAGTCCAAAGCGAGGGCCAAGCTGGACAATGAGGCCACGCTGCCTAGCTACGACCACGCCGTCAGCGAGGACATGCAGGCCGGACTCGATGCGATCACGCCCCATGCAGCGGCATGGGTAGATCCGATGTGGCGCATCCTGGCATCCAACCCCGCATATCGACTGGCCTACCCAGGACTGACGGAGAGCGGCAACGTCCTGACATGGTTCTTCCGATGCCCCAGCTCCAAGGCGACGATGCTGGACTGGGAGGGCGAGGCCGCCCTGACGGTGGCCTGGCTGCGGACCATCGTCGACGAGCACGGAAATCCCGCCTGGGCGCGCGAACTCCTTCGCGACCTCAGCGATTCCGAGGACTTCGCCCGGATGTGGAGAGCTGGGGCGGTAACCCTGAGCCGAAAGTCACCGTACATGCATCTCTGGGACTCCCGGTACGGTCAGCCCTACACCCTGCTGGTGCAGATCACCCGAGGCCCGGGTGATCTGCCACCAATGCAGTACTTCCTCGGCATCCGCATGGGCTACAGCGGAGGCGATGATCTGCTTGAACGCGCGGGCCGCCGCTAAGAGGTTCAGGCGGCAATCGACTCCTGGTGCGCAGGCTCCATGAAATGCAGGAATTCCGAGAGCGCGGCGTTCGTGGACGCGGGATGAGTCCAGTTCGCCGCATGGCCGGCGCCCGCGATCGTCGCAACCACACCGTTGGCCCCGACCAGGCCAGCCGCCAGGTCCGAGGACTTCTCTGCGGTACTGGTCGGGTCCTTCTCTCCGCGCAGGACCAGAGCAGGGCAGGTGATCTCGCCGAGTCGCTCGAGCACCGAGTCTCGGTTGATGAGGTTGTCAGCCGCTTCCCGAATCCGTGTCCGGTCCGACGACATCCACTTGTCGATCCATGGCTGCTGCTGCGCCTGGCTACCGCCGATTAGTCGCGGTGCGAGCTGGAGAGCCATCGGCAGAAGCGGCACCTCGGGATCGCACCATCCACTGAACAGGAACATGTAGTCGCCCTTCTCCTCCGGAGTAGAGGCGTCGGCCGCGGTGTCGAGCAGGATCAGCGATTGCACCCGCTCGGGGGCGGTCAGAGCAACCCGCAGCGCGATGTACCCGCCCTGGGACATGCCGGCAATGACGGCTCGGTCCACGCCGGCGTGATCCATCACCGCCAAGCAGTCGCGCGCCAGATCCCAGTAACTGAAGGGCTGGCCAGCTGGTGCCTGCGTCTGGCCATGGCCCCGGGCATCCCAGCAGATGACCCGGTATCCCTCGTCGGCCAAGGCCAGCTGGGGATCGAACATCGTGCTGTCCATGAAGAACCCGTGGGCGAACACCACAGGCACGCCGTCACCGCCAGTGTCGGTGTAGTGGATCTGGGCATCGGTGCTGTTTACGAACATGGCTGTGCTTCCTTTAGAAACTCGATTGCGTTTCGCCATTTGGCGAGAATTAGCGGCTCGGCAAATAGTCGCAGCATTAGTGAGACCAACTCTCACTAATGGTGAGACCGGACTCGCACCATTGGTGAGACTTTTTCATCGTCGAGCGGTTGCATGTCCACCATGCAACGCGACGACCGGCCGCCGTGTCCAATTCGTGACCAATTCAATTTGGAATTGCCGAGCATCCCATGCCGGAGCGGTTCGGGCGGAGATCGCCCGGTCAAGGCCAGGAAAACGTCCGCAGGCTTCGTCTACAGCGAATGTGTTGGACGGTTCTCGACAGCTCTGGATGCTGGCGGTGTTTCCGCCCTTCAGGGCCACCCTGAAGGGCAAAGGTAAAGTAATTCAAAAATGAATTAAGGCTAGGCTTGTTTCGGTCGCTCTGGATCGTGTTCGATCTATGTACCGCCCACTGCGGGGTGTGGGGAAATGTTTGTGAGAGAGGGATGTTCTGATGCCGAACCGGGACCGTATCGCTGACACCGAGAGCGAAAGCGTGTTCCTGACGCAATGTCGGCGCGTCGTGCATCTCGAGGCGTACGCGGTCGAGGGTTTGGGGTATGTGATCGCGACCCTGTCCGATGGCACCTCTGACGAGATCACCGCCGAACAGGCGCTCGAGATCGGCCGCATCGGCGGTATCGCCCAACGTATGGCCGAAGAGGATCTGCTGGGCGGCGCCGCGGCCTGAATGACCCGGCGAAGCGAAAGGGCCCGACCCCCAGTGGGATCGGGCCCTTCGTTGCTTCGTGAAGGCTACTGCCCTGTGCCGATGAGCTTCTCGGCTTCGGCCTGGATGACGCGTCGGCGCTGGTGGACCAGCCGCTTGGTGACCGCTTCCAGCACTACCCAGTCGCCCTGTTCGAGGATGTCCATGCCGGCCACTTCGAGGGACTTGGGCTTCTGCCTCTGAAATGCTCCAGTGCCCCCGAGGCGGGCGTAGACAACCTCCGGGTCGATCTTGAGTGCTGTTGCCAGCTTGGTGACGGTGGCGGCTTCAGGCTGTCCTTGGTGGCCTTTGCCGGTGATGAGCCGGTGGACGGTGCTCGGGCCCAGGTCGGCTGCCCCTGCGAGCTGCGTGATGCTGGGCAGCTTCGTGCGGGGGCTGACGTGGCCGGCGGCGACCATCTCCGATGCCCACGGCTCCGGGGCGAGTTCTCCGCGCGCCATGCCTTTGGCTCCTCTCGTGGCGTATAAGTCATCGCCACTGTAACTCACCAAGGTTCATGGGGTTTGGGATATGGAACGTCTTTAGGTACTGGCATTCATCCAGCATCCGCACTCTCCATTGGACAGAAGCATCCCATACGTTCTATGGTACGTGGGATGCAAGCGGGGTGATTGACCAATATTTGCCGGTCACTGCGGATTTCTTACGCCTCGCTTGCGTCCCTCACCTCCCGGACATGTGTGTGATCGCGCACATGATGACGTGAACACGGATTGTTGGCGAACTCAGAGTGACATTCCATACTTCCCCCCTCGTGAACGGATGCGCCGTCCCCATGGGTCGGTTCCGCTCCGGGTCACCCGAATGGCACGCGGCTCGCGCCGCCGGCCTCGGCGGCAGCGAGATCGCCGCGGTCCTGGGCCTGAGCCCGTGGGAGTCCTACTTCAGCCTGTGGCATCGCAAAAAGAATCTGCTGCCCCCGGTACGTGAGAACGAGCTGATGGTCATGGGCTCGCTGTTCGAGCCCGTCATCTACGAGCACTACAACGCGAACTTGCTCCCTTCCGGCCACGCCATGACCACCGGCGAGACCTTCCGCCACAACGCCTACCCGTGGATGATCGCCAACCCCGACGGCTTGATCTGGGACGAGGACGGCAATCTCGTCGACGGCCTCGAGATCAAATGCGCCTACCGCGACGACAAGTGGGGCGCACCCGGCACCGACGAGATCCCGATCTACTACAAGACCCAGGTCTGCTGGTACTGCATCGTGATGGGCCTGCCCGGCATGAACATCCGCGTGGTCTTCGGAGTCGGCGACTGGCGCACCTACCGCTACGAGCCCAGCGAGAAGGACATCCTCACCGTGGCCACCGCGGGCCAGGAGTTCATGACCCGCCTCGACGCCGATATCGCGCCCAACCTCGACACACACCTGGCCACATACGAAGCGCTCAAGACACTGCACCCCGAGATCGACGGATCGACCGTGCAGATCACCGCGGACCTGGCCGATCGCTGGTGGGCGGCCCAGACCACCCTCGCCGACGCCGAAGACGCGCTGCGAGGAGTCCGCAACGAGCTCGCCGACAGCATGGGTGACGCCTGGCGCGCCCAATGCGGCGAGCAGACCGTGGCCTGGCGGCAAGCCCGCTCCGGCGGCAGCCCCTTCGTGAAGTCCGCCCCCAATCCTCGCTTCGCCGACATCAGAGACGCCCTCAAGAAAGGCTGATAGTGGAACTGCTCGACACCCTCCCACCCCGGATCGCTGTGGGAGGCCGCCCGCCCGCGCACGCCGACAAAGCCGACCTGCTGCGTGCCAATCCGCTGCGCTGGGCCAAGGTCATGAGCTGCCGCAGCGCGACCGTGGCCGCCTCGCAGGCCAACAACATCCGCCGCGGCAAGCTGCGCGCCTTCGCCCCGGCTGGCGAGTTCGAATCCGCCGCACGCGACTGCGACGTCTACGCCCGCTACATCCCCAACACCCAGGCCGGAGCTGATGCCGCATGAGTTCGATCGCCGACGCCGCCGAATCGGCCGAGATCACCCCGGCCTCGATCATCAACAAATACCGCGATGACATCGCCACCGTTCTGCCGCCGAAGCTGCGCGAACGCCTCGACCGATGGATCCGACTGGCCATCGGCGCGGTCAACTCCAACCCTGAGCTGATCAGCCGCGTCCGCCCAGACGCCGGAGCGTCGATGATGCAGGCCCTGATGAAATGCGCCGCGCTCGGCCACGAACCCGGCGGCGGGCTGTTCCACTTGGTCCCCAAGGGCTCGCGCATCGAGGGCTGGGAAGACTACAAGGGCATCCTCCAGCGCATCGACCGCTCCGGCGTCTATGCGCGCACGGTCATCGGCGTCGTTCACGAAAACGACGACTACAGCTACGACCAGAATGTGGACGAGCGCCCGCGCCACACCCGCGCGGCCGGCGAGCGCGGCAAGCCGGTGTCGTCGTATGCGTACGCGGTCTACCCCAGCGGCGCGATCACGACCGTCGCCGAAGCGACACCCGAGCAGATCGCCGCATCCAAGGCCAAGGCTCGCGGCGCGGACAACGCGTCCTCGCCATGGAACGCACCGGGTGCGCCGATGCACCGCAAGGTCGCCGTCCGACTGCTCGAAAAGCACGTCGCCACCTCGGCAGAGGATCGCCGGGAACCGGTATCACGCAGCGCGGCAACCGATGTCATCGACGCGCCGACCGACTACTACCAGGAGCTGTGATGGCGAAGATCTCCTACACCGCCGAAGAAGCGGCAGCAGAAACCGGCCTCAAGCCGCGCCGGTTCTACGACGCCATGAACGCCTTCGAGCTCGCCTACCTCGAGGTCGGGCGCAGCAAAGTCATCCTGCACGACGAACTGATCCGCTGGCTGAAGTCCCATCAGCCCGGCCGCCCGGCCGACGCAGCCTGAGCACCCACCACGCCCCGCTAGGGGATCGGCAGCCCTCGACCCGCGACCGAGGGCCGCCGATCCTCTGGTTCGCCACGCCCTGAAACGGACCCATGAACACCGATCTCGTCTCCGCCGACACCGCCCGCGCCCACATCGAATCCCTGATCGCACACGGCAGCAATCAATCCCGCGTTGCCCGTGCCGCAATCGTGTCCCGGCCCACCGTGATCCACATCCTGCACGGGGCCGTCGCCAGCATCACCCGCGACACCCACGAACGCATCATGCGCGTCCGCGCCGACGACAACGGCATCCCTGCCGGCCACGTCGACTCCCTCGGCCCACGCCGCCGCGCCCGCGCGCTGGTGGCCGACGGACACACCAGCCACTACATCGCGATGCGATCGAAGCTGTCGCTACGCCAGATCTGGTCACTCATCGACGGCGAAACCGCCTACACGCCAGCCGAAGTCGCCGCCAAGCTCGACGCCGCGTTCACCGTCATGCAGATGAAGCCCGGCAGCAGCGCCGCCGCCCGCCGGTACGCCGCCGCCCGCCGCTGGCACCTGTCGTGGGAGTGGGACGAAGAAGACCTCGACCGCCGCCGCGGTAAGCCCTTCCCCTCCAGCCTGATTCGCCGCCAAGAGATCCTCGACGCCGCCGCCACCGAGCAGCAGCGTGGCACTCGCTTCCGGCCCGCACTCATCGCCGCCGCCAAACGCATCGCGAGCCTGCGGAGCGCGGCATGAACGTCGAGATCCCCAACGATTTCCCCGAAGGACCCCGCTACGCCAATCTCACTCTGGCAGAGCAGTATTCGCTGCTACGTGGCTGGATGTACTGCGCACGATTCGAAACCTCCGTCGTGCCGTCGATGGCCTGGTTCACCTTCACCTCCGCAGCCACACACGCCGGTCTACAAGCCCTGGGCGTGATCGAAATCAGCACCGCGCCACAAGGAGTGAGATGCCCAGCAGGGGGCCGACCCGTTCGCAAGGCCGCGCGCATCAAGGCGGCGGCGAAGGCCGATACCCGCTTCGATGAATGGTGGACGCTGTGGCCCCGCAAACAGGCCAAGCGCGACGCACAGCGGGCATTCGACAAGGCGCTGGCCAAGATCGGATTCGCCGAGCTGCTGGCCGCCACCCGCGCATTCGCACAAGACCCCAACCGAGAAGACCGATACACCCCCTACGGCGCGACCTGGCTCAACGGCGAACGCTGGACCGACGCGCCGCTGCCCGCAGACCCTGCTCGCGCCCGCCTCAACGCAGACACGCGCGTCAGCGCCACCGTCGAGCTCGGCCGCCAGCTGGCCGCCGACCTGGCACGCCGAACCCCCATTCCAGAACAGCGAGAACTCCTGTGAATCCCCGCCACATCGAAGCCGCCACCACCGCGTACGCCGCGGCGGAAGCGTTCGATCCGCAGATGCCGCCCGCGGACGCGGTGCGACTGCGCGCGTGGGCTGATCTGTTCGCCGACGACGACATCGGCCCGGCCGAGGCCGTGACCGCGGTCAAGGACTACTACCGCGGTGCGCAGCGCTGGCCGATCAAGGCCGGCGACATTGTCGACCGAGTCAAGAAGATGCCCGTCACCAGCAGTCCGGAACGGATCAGCGCGTTCATCGACCGCTGGTCGGAGCACCCGTACTCCGATGCCATCCAGCGGCTGACCGGCATGAACTGGAATCCGCCCTTTCCGCCACCGCCCGCGATCGACCGTCACGACCCGATCGCCCTGCGCGAGTTTCATCGCGACGAGTTCCGCAAGTGGATCCGGAAGAACCGCAGTGAGCTCGAACGCCGCGCCCTGTCGCACGGCGAGCAGTTGGAGCTGGGCGCGTGATCGCCTACCAGCGCGTCTTGGACGTCTTTCGCGATCACGGACTGATCGTGCTGGAGCGCGGCGGCAACGCTGCCAGCGCGCAGGCCCCTGGTCACTCGGCCGCCGATCGGTCGGTGTCCATCCGCGCCATCGAGGGCCAGGTGCTCGTCAACTCCCACAGCGACGACACCGACACAGTGCTCGACCAACTGGGGCTGACCATGTCGGACCTTTTCGACAACCCGAAGGGCTCCGAGTACCGCTACGACGACGGCCGCGTGGTGCACCGCACTCCGGCCAAACGATTCATCCAGTCGGGAAACACTCAGGGCAGCAGCCTGTTCCGGGCCAGCCGCCTGCCTGCCGCCGACGTCATCTACCTCGTCGAGGGCGAAAAGGACGTGCTCGCCATCGAATCCCTCGGTGGTGTAGCGACCTGCAATGCCGGCGGCGCAGGCAAACTCCACAACTTCGACCTCACCCCGCTGCACGGTAAAACCGTGATCGCAGTGCGCGACATGGATGAGGTGGGGGAGAAGCACGCCCGCCAAGCCCTTGAGCTGCTCGACGGTCACGCCACCGTGAAGCTGGTGTGCCCCGCCGCAGGCAAAGACGCAGCCGACCACATCATGGCCGGCCACGGCCTGGACGACTTCGTACCCGTCATCGCACCGATGCCCGAGGGCGTCGTCAAACTGTCTGACGCCGCAGTGGATTGGTGGGCCTGGCAGGAAGCCCCACCGTCGGAAGTCCGGATATTCCCGTCCCCATGGTCGGGGCTCAACGAGAAGATCGCGGGTGGCTTCCATCCCGGGCGCTGCTACGTCATCGCCGGGCGCCCCGGCGGCGGCAAGACGATCGGACTACTCAACATCGGCCAGTTCCTGGGCGAGAGCGGGTACCCGTCGCTGTTCTTCTCCATGGAAATGCCGATGCTGGAGATGGTTTCGCGGGTCATGTCGGCCGGAGCCGAGGCAAACTACGGCCGCATCACCCGCCGCCAGCTCGACGAATGGGACCTGCGCAAGCTCCAGCTCTACCGCGACGGCGGCCGGGTCGACGAGACCCAGCTCTACATGATGGACCGCTCCACGCTGACGATCGAGGACATGCGCTCCATCGCGCGGCAGGTGAAGCAATCCGTCGGTCTCGACGCTGTGCTCATCGACTACATCGGCCTGGTCACCGCCACCCGCGGCAAACGGGAACGCCGAGAAGCGTTGGGCCACGTCATGAAAGAGGCCGTGAAGATGGCCAAGGAACTCGACATCGCCGTGTTCATCGCCTCCCAGCTCAACCGCGGCCCCGAGCAATCCGCCCGGCCACCGGTGTTGTCGGACCTGCGCGAGACCGGCGACATCGAACAGGACTGCGACGCAGCGTTTCTGCTGCACCACCCGCTGATGGACGGCCATCCCACCGGCGAGATCGAAATCATCATCGGCAAAAACCGCACCGGCCCAACAGGAGTCATCGTCACCCTCCCGTGGCGACCGAACTACGCCAAGATCGGAGCTTGAGCGCCTTGCTCATCGAACAGAAGCCCACCACCCGCCGCCAGCACGCGAAAGCCGCGATCGAAGTGGTGTTGCTGGGCATGCAGCAGTGGCTCGGCGTCGCGGACCCCATCGCCGTCGACCTGGAAGCGATGCTCGAAACCTACGACTGGGGCGCGCCCGATTCCGTCGGCGACCGCCCGGACTGGGACACCTACTTCCTCGAGATCGCCCGCACCGTCGCCATCCGCTCCACCTGCGTGCGTGCGAAAGTCGGCGCGGTCGTGGCCAAGGACAACCGGCTGCGTGGGGCGGGCTACAACGAGAGCCCCGCCGGAAAGCCTGGCTGCGAATCCTGCCCACGCCGCGAATCCGGCTGCGCGCCAGGCAGTTCCTACGACACCGGCCCCGGCACGTGTGTCTCGGTACACGCCGAAGCCAATGCCCTGCTCTACGCCAACCGCGACGACCTGATCGGCGCCACCCTCTACATCACCCGCGAGCCCTGCGCCGGCTGCCTGAAGCTCGTCGAGGCCGCCGGCATCGCGCGCATCGTCCACCCCTGAAAGGAAATCGCCACTGTGGCAACGAAACCCAAGATAGATGTGACCGGCAACGAACACGCCCTCATCATCTCAATGGACGACTGCACCCACGTGTTCGAGGTGCGCGACGTCGAGATCCGCACCGTCTCACAATTCACCGACAGCCCGACCACCATGGAGGTCGTCTTCCGAGGCCCGCGCTACAGCAGCCATACCCGCGGGGCCGCAGCATGATCGACGTGCTCATCATGGGTGGTACCTGGAACCCGGGCGGCGACCCGGTCACCGAGGCGTTCGCTCAGCGCCTGGACGCGGAGTTGTTCAACTACCGGTACGTGCCCTACCCAGCCACCTACGGCGGCCGGGACCTGCCCTACGCGCTCAGCGTCCAGCAAGGCCGCGCAGCATTGATCGAAGCCATTGCCGAGGCTCCCAATCCGGTGCTGCTGGCTGGATATTCGCAAGGTGCTGGGATCGCCGGTGACGTGGCCGCCGAGTACGGATCCGATCCGATGCGCGGCCTGGAGGTGGTGGGCGCGGCCCTGATCGCCGACCCGAAACGGCCTGAAGGATGGGGCTCATCCGGGATCGACGGCAGCGGCATCTCCGGCGCACGTCCGATCTCGACCATGCCGGTGTGGTGGGCGGTAGCCGACAGGGATCCGATCACCGCGCTGCCTGCTGGTTCGGCTTTGCGGTCGATGGCCGACTTCACCGCGTACTGGAACATGAGCAGCCTCGAAAGCTTCGCCCGCTGGGGTCAGGCGATCATCGACACCGCGGTTCAGCGGCGGTACCAGCGTTGGTGGTCACCGGCGAACTGGCGCGAAACGAGTGAGGTGTTGTCGCAGGCCAACGCCTATCTGTTCGAAGGTCGGCACACCACCGCTTACGTCGCCGAGGGGCACTGCGAGCGGATGGCCGACCAGGTGAATCGGTACGGCGAGGAGACCCGCAGGTCTCAAAGGATCGCATGAAGGATGCATCCGAACGGTTAATGGCGAGGTAGAGCGCCACTTCGGTTTACACCTCATAGCCCATGGGATATGGGCTATGAGGTAAGGTCGGCCTGGAGTGAACCTGAAAGGAGCCGCCGCCGTGGCAGCTGGAGACACTGAACTCACCATCGTCGGACGCCTGACCGCGGACCCGGCGCTGCGGTTCACCCCCGCCGGCGCGGCCGTCGCGGATCTGACGGTCGCATCCAACCCTCGGGTGTTCGATCGGAACACCAAGGAATGGAAAGACGGCGAAGCGCTGTTCTTGCGCTGCAACATGTGGCGCGACACCGCGGAGAATGTCGCCGAAAGCCTCACCCGCGGCATGGCCGTCCTCGTGAAGGGCACCCTCAAGCAGCGGTCGTATGAGACCAAGGACGGCGACAAACGAACCGTCGTTGAGCTCGACGTCATCGCGATCGGCCCCAACCTCGCCGCCAACCAACGCGCCAAGGTCACCAAGGTTGCCCCCAGCAGCGGCACCGGCGGCAACCAGGATGCATGGGGCGGCAATACCGGCAACACCGGTACAGACGCCGCCCCGCCCTTCTGATCCACCCTCCTGGTAGGTCGCCGTCAACATCGCCGCCCGAGTGGCATAGACCAACTCATCTGGCTCGGAACGGAATTGAAAGTGCGCTCATGACTCGTTTTCCTCTTTCGCGAATGAGGCGCAACTGCGGCGACCACGCCACCCCTCGTCCCAAGGGGGAGGTCACCAGCTGGTATGCCGATCTGGCCCGAGTACTCGACCACGCAATAGCCGTCGACGAACACACCCGAGCCGCGATCACCCGCCTCCAGCACGGCCTCGACACCGGAGCCCTCGACCTCCGATAAAAGCGAGCACAACTACATATGGCTTCCCATGACCGGGACTGGATGGTGCGCGCCAAGTGCCGCACAACCACCGACTACGGCCTCTACGACTCCGACAACCGCGGCGGCGGCCAGGCCGAGCAAGCCCAACGCGCCTGCGGCGACTGCCCGGTGCGGCCCGAATGCGCCACCTACGCACTGAAATTCGCGGACACCATCGGCGGACTCGTCTGGGCGGGTGTCCCTGTTCCGGAATCGCCGACCACCATCTACTACCACCGCGCACTCGACCGGCTGCGCGCCATCGCAGGCCAGGGCGCATGAGCCCGGACGTCACCTTCGACGAAGCTGATCTGCGGGCACTCCGCCCGGCCGAGGCCGGCCACATCGTCACCCTGCCCGGCGATCCACATCCCAAAGGCCGTCCGCGGTTCAGTCGGGGCCGCGCCTACACCGCCGAAGCCGACCGTGACGCCGAAGCGCGGACGGCATTGCTTCTGTCTCAACGTGTTTCACAGCCTCTTACCGGAAACATCGCATTGACGTGCGTGTTCTATCGGCGGACTCGGCGTCGCGTGGATGTGGACAACTTGCTCAAGCACGTCATGGACGCGGCCAACGGGATCTTGTGGCGCGACGACTCCCAGTGCACCTCACTGCGCGGTGTGATCGAGCTCGACCGCGACAACCCGCGCACCCTCATCCTCATCGGCCCCCACGAATCCAGTCTGGTCAGAACATGATCCTCACCCTCACCCGGACCGTGTACCGGATCCTCGGCATCCCCGTCGCCACGGTTACCCGCCAAGAGTGCACCGCTGAATCCACGGCCGACGATGAAGACCCCGATGGGGAAACCGATTCCACGCCGGTGCCGACCCCGGAGCTAACTCAGCACGGCTACGCCTACTCGTGCAGTGAATGCGGCGAACTGCTCCTTGAGGGCCTGGCCGAGCCGCTCATCGGCGCGGACTACATCGAACTCGCCCTTCATCACGACTGCCAGGAGACCGACGATGTCGAATCGTGAAAACCGCACTCCGGAAGAAGAACTCGGCGACGCCATCCGCCGCTGGGTCGCAGCCACCTCGGGAGGCGCGCTCGCCACGGACTTCATCATGTTCTCCGCCGCGCACGACCCGGCCCGCTCCGGCACCGGGTACTACCTGGCCATGTCCCAGGACATGCCGTACCACACCGCGATCGGTCTGACCCAGCACCTGGCCGAGGTCGTCGAAGACAACTTCGGCAACGAGTGACCATGTACGGCCTCCCGCAGATACTCGCACTCCAGACCGCCGTCGAGCGCGTCAACGAGCACATCCCGTACGGCACCGATTCCCCCGAATTCTCCACCGACACCGAAGACCTTCTACCCCACGTCTTTCGAGCAATTGATCACCTGCTGGCCGCCGCCGGCCAGCCGCCCGTCGGCGACGTACGCGGACATCTGAAGGCGCTGATGCGCGCGGGCCACACCCAGGCCACCATTTCCAAAGCCTCGGGAGTGTCGACGGCCACGATCAGCCGGGTACTCGGCGGAATCACCGAGCGCCCGTCCGCTGCGGTTGCCGAGCTGCTGCTCGCGGTACCGGTCACGCCGCCGCCCGAATCGCCTATAGACGCCGATCTGCTCGCCAAACTCGAACGCGGCGAACAGGTCACCGTGCCGTTCGGGCAGAAAGACCGCTACGCCAAGCTGCTCGCTGTGGCCGGCGCGGACACCCGCCACATCGTGCACACGATGCGAATGTCCTACGCCCGCGCGATCAAGGCCCAGAAGGCAGCATGAGAACCGAACTCACCGCCTGGCAGCTCACCAACGACCACATCGGAATGATCCTGGCTTGGCGCAAGAGGTCTCGGCTGCGAACCGGCACGATCGGGTGCATCACGCGCCACGGCAGCGGCGAAAACTGCTACGTGCGTATCGGACTGTGCAACCCGACCGAACTCGCGGTACTCGCGGGAAGCGAAGTGGTGCAGGTGCATCCTTAAGCTGTCGACTGGTCGGGGCCCGGCTCTTCGCTTGCGTTCTTCACGATCGTGCCTTTGTAGCCGATCACTATGGATTCTGCGCGTACCCCATCCAGACGATAGGACGTTTCCGGCGTGGGGCTGTCCGAGCGTGTCAGGTAGCTGGCTGCTAGTGCGGCGATCGGCTTCACGCGTGCAAGGGCGAGACAGATCATCAGGATCCTGACCAGCGAGAAGAAGAGGTCGAAGACGGTGTCAGGCACTGAAGGGAGCGCAAACGCGAGTAGCAGTGAGGATGTAAAGACGCCGATATCGCCCGCAGCGTTGTTTTCGCGTGCCAGCTTTCCCTTCGAAACTAGCTCGACACCCCCTTCGTCATTGTGGCCGAAAATCGCTGGAGGTTTGGCGGCCGGGCCGGAAACCAGAAAGCCAAATGCTGTCGATTGATTCTTCTCAAGATGAGCGATTCGCCAACGCCTGTCCGTCTGTCGAGGTTGCTCAAGCGGCGCCTCCTCGACCCCTAGCTCGATCGGCGGGTCGCCAACGAGATAGGTCTTGAGAACCTGGCACCCGCTGGGAAAGCTGAAACGCAAGTACTGGTTCTTGACCACTAGGTGGCCGGAATTCGTGACTGTGCACGTGGTCTCGAAGAGCTGTCCCTCGACCGATTGTCCCGCGAATTGGATGCTGATCTGCTCGGCGAGGGACTCGGGAACATTGTTCATTGCGGAACCGACGGCAACGGCATATGCAAGCCGCTTGACCTTCTTCCGCTCCCGGATCTGATCTGAGATCTCCTTCAGGATGAAACCGGCGATCGTCGCCGCAAGTCCTATGGCAACTCGCCACCAGTTTTCCGTCATAACGAGTCCTGCACTTGCGAGCAGCATCGTTACCTCCACGCTTTCGCCCAAGCAGTCGGCCACCCATCTGGCCAACCAAGACTGGCAGTTCGTTGACACCGACGCAGCGCGAAAGCGAAAATCAAAACATGCATACTGGTTGGTATTTCATCCTTCGCGCTACGCGTGAGCGCACCGGGAAGGGAACCAGGCATTGAGACTCAGCGTCTATGTGGACATGGCATTCGACGAGGACGAGCGCCGCGCGCTCATCAACGACGGCGTGGACCCTGATGACTCAGAGGTCCAAGGGGCTGACCAACGGATGTCAGACCTGTTGCGCTGCTACGGGATCTGGATCCGCAGCGGACTCAGTGATTAAGTCGCCGGTATCCTTCATTGGGCGTGGCGGCGAAGCGCGGCCAACGTTTCGGCCGATAGCTCTGGGACTAGTCGGGGAACGCGGAATGTCCCCTTGTCCAGATCGAAGTCGCGCCACCGTAAGAACCGGACGGCTTCGGTGGCTTCCGCCATGGTCAGCTTTTTCTGCTTCATGACAGCGAGGATCAAAGCCGCTTTCAGCTCGGCTCTGGCGTCGTCTACGCCATCCGGCATGTGTTACCCCCTGCGTGTTGTTCAAGCGACGAAGAATCCCCCGGCCCGATCGCCGGGGGATATCGTTCGGCTAACCCCGGGTCTCGAGCAGTTCCAGGATCCGGTCGAGCTTGCGGCCTTGGTCATTGGCCGTCGTCTTCAAGTCCGCGACATCGGTTTTCAAGCCAACGACCTGCGTCTTGAGCCCAGCGACGTCGACCTTCAGGTCCGTAACGTCGGTCTTTACGCTGGACATGCCGGTTTTGAGGATCTCCACGTCGGCCTTCAGGAACGCGACATCGGTCTTCACGGTCTCGACGTCGATCTCCACCGCGGTCGTCTGCGTGGCGACCGGGGCCACGGCATTGACGACGGCCTCGATGATGCGCTTCTCCGATGCCTTGATCTTGTCGTCGATCGCGACGTCGATTGCCGCGAACTGGATGGCCAGCTTCTGGCGCTCCAGGCCGAGGATCTCGGAGATGTGCTCGTCGTTCACGGTTTCCACCATACTTTCCTGTGTTGATGTTGGCGATGGCCTTTACCTCGCCCAGACATGCAGAAGGCCCCCGTTCACCGCGGTGATTGGGGGCCTTCTACTGGGCATCGTCAGCTGCCGGGGAGCTGGTCAGCTCCGGGTCTTGCGGTCACGGAAGTTCCGCCACCGGTACATGGCGCGGTAGGCGATGTTGTGGCCCAGCCACCAGCCGCGGGAACGGAGCTCGCGCCACCAGCTCTGCTTCGGCACTTCGCCGTAGGTACCTGTAGTCCAAGGCATTTCGTTCATCCAATCGGGCAGTCTTTGGCGGTGACGTCCTTCTTCCCGGACGGGCCGGGGGACCAGACGAAGGGGTTTCCCTGCAAGCTACCGGTCACGCTCATGTTCATCCGCCACGTGCCGGGCTGGCACTCGGCGGTGGTTCGGTACTCGGCGCGCGGGTTCGGGATCTCCTCCTTCTTGTCGAACTTCTTGGTGGCGAGGAGCTCCCAGTCCCCATTGGGCTTCTGCTTTTCCAGGTCAAGGATCACGGTGTGCTCCTCGGGCGTGACCTCGCACCACGCCCAGGCGTCGGCGATCACGCGGGCCGCCGAGATCGTCGGCGACCATGACGTGTACTCGAGGTTGCACGCCTTCCGCTTCGCGAGGCCCATTGAGCCGCTAGCCAACGCCGGTCCCGCAGCGGTGGACGTCAGGGGCTCGCTGGTGGTGCTCGGTGTCGGCGTGCTGGCCTGTGCGGTGATCACCGCACAGCCGACCGCGATCACCATCATGCTCAGGTTGTGCGTGTTGCCCATCTCTCCCATTTCCTTGTGGTGGTTGTGGATTGGTGCTCGGGGCCGAGCCGGTGAACTCGGTGGTCCCCTCGCTGTTGGCATGGGATGTTCAGCAGGCGAAGCTGTTTCGCACGGCGCGTAGTGACTCGTTGAGGTCTTCGATCACCGCTCGCAGCAGCAGCTCGGCGGTGGTGACGTCACGCCGCCAGGGCAGGTAGCGAGGCTTATCGATGCAGTCGAAGCAGTCGTAGTAGACGCGCGCCAGTCGAACCTCTGCGTCGCAGGTCTCCACGAACAACTCGATTCCGCGGATCTCGCCGGTCTCGTCGTAGTCGGTGTCGTAGGTGACGTCGGCGCACTGGGGGACGCCGGTGACGGTGAACATCGTTCCGCCGGGGTTGGTTTCGACTTCGGCGGTGGCGCGGATGAGACTGAACAGGGCCTCGATCCAGCCGTCTTCCCAATTGCCGTCGGCCGGCACTTCGGCCAGTGCGGCGGCGTGGGAGAACAGCTCTTCGTCGACGTGTAGCTGCGGGCCGGGGTTGGTGCCGAGGACGAGCAAAGCCATGGGCCTTCCTTCGAGTGTGGTTGGGTCGCCGGTGAAGCGGGATGGGCCGGTTTCAGCGCTGCGGGATGACGAGGGAGTTGGAGGTGAGCGGGTTGATCACCTCGGGCCCGACGTACTGGCGGCATCCGCACCCAGTGGTGTGGGCGTACATGTGATTTCGGATCGTCTGGATGTCGCCGTGACGATCCAGGACCGGGTTCCCTTCGGTGTCGCGCACGACTTCCTCGACGTCGTTGTAGATGACCTTGAGGTATCCGCACATGCGCTCATCGCGATCATGAAGAGCAAGGTGGTGTCCGCATCCGCAGACTGCGGTCCGGGTCGGGTCGGCGGGTTGGGGCTGGCGGAAGAGACTCATCGGAGGGTCCTCGAAGGGTCAGTAGCCGAAAACTTCAGCAAGGCATTTGAATTCGTCTGCGAGCATCTGGAGGACTCCACGCAGGACGGTGGTGTAGGTCCGGGCCGCGGTGGGTGACCAGGTGTCGTCGAGGAAGGTGATGTCGTCACGGCTGGAGCAATCGACGTTGACGATGACGACGCCCTCGATCGACTTCAGGCGCAGGCTCAGTCCGTCGATGTGGCCCATACGGTCGGCGAGCAGCTCGTAGGTCAGGGTGATGCCCTGTGACACAGTGCGTTTGATGGCGGCCACGGTGCTGTCGGCCGTGATGAGGTCGGGGTAGGCCAGTAGGCCGCCGGCGTCGAGTTCGCGGTTGATCGCTTCGATGAGGTCGCCGATGATCTCGTACCAGGAGTTGGACCATGACCAGCCGTCGATCTGGTCGGTGCCGCCGTGGAGGATCCAATCTTCTGGCCATTCGTGCGCGGTGAAGGCTTCCGCCGCGATCAACTCGTCGAGCTTGAGGGTCAGTGGAACGGGGGCTTCGCTCGAAGGGGATGGGTTCTCACTAGGGGTGGACCAGGCAGCCGGTGGCTGTACGCCGAGCTCGAGTAGGTCGAGGAGGCCGGCCTTCAGGTAGCGGATCTGATCGTCGAGTTCCTCGCACGCGTGGATGCGTTCGATGTCATCGTCGTCGCGATCGGCGTTGTTGAGCGCTTCGACGGTGTCCTCGAGGTGCACGATGCGGGCCCATTCGGCGTCGGGATCGAAGACTGGATGGTCCCGGAGGGCGGGGTTCGGTATGGCGACGGTCTCGGGGATGGGCATCTGGTCAGGTCGTCGGCCTCCGCCGAGCAGCCACACGGTGAGCTTGGCTTCGATGAGATCGTGCTGCTCGCGGAGCTCCTCCATGCGATCGGCGAAACGCTCGGCGTCCTTGTAGGTCTCCTCGCCGCGGTCGACGAGCTGTCCATGTGCGTTCGATAGCTCGTCCATTTGGGATATGAGCTGCTCCAGTTCGCTCCATGCCGCATTCGGGTCATAGTCGCTCCAACTGGTCCGAGTGATGTTGTAGTGCATGCCGTCCTCCTTGTTGTCAGACACCCCATGCACACTATGGTGTATGGGATATGGAATGGTAACGGGGTGGGTTTGCTCCGTAGACCGCTGGGAAAGTGAGGGCCTGGTCGCGTGTGGGTAGCTGTAGGGATCACGTTGGTGGCCACGCTGGCGTTGGACATCGCCTATTTGGCGGCACCGTTGAACTGGGCAGATCGGCTGTGGCGGTGGTCGCGCTGCGCCGAGGGATTCACGCTGATGCTCGCGCTCGTGTGGGCCGTCCAGGTGACGTTCGAGGCGGTGAACCGATGAGTGCAGCATCGGCCGAGGTGCGAGTCACCAGCCGGACCGGCGGCCAGAAGGGGCGCAAGCTCGCACGCTTCGGCCTCATCCCTGCAGGGCCGCTGCGCGAGCTGGCCGAACTCTACGGCCGCGGCGCCGAGAAGTACTCAGATGACAACTGGCGCAAGGGATATGACTGGTCGTTGTCGTTCGACGCGATGATGCGTCACGCCTGGGCGTTCTGGGACGGCGAGGACATCGACGAGGAGACCGGAGCCAAGCACATCATTTGCGCGGTCTGGCACGGAATCACGCTGGCAGCGTTCATGGTTCTGCATCCCGGATTCGACAACCGCCCCTCGCGGCGGAACGCTGGGGAAGGAGAAGCTCGATGCCTGCCGTGAGCGAAGGGCCGTGGACCGGGCACGTCCTCGGGGGCTTCGACCTGGAAACAACAGGGCCAGAACCAGAGTCCGCACGGATCGTGTCCGCATGCCTGGCCTACTTCGCTGGCGGCCAGCTGCACAAGCGCACCTGGCTGCTCGATCCAGGGTGCGAGATCCCAGCCGGTGCAACGGAAGTCCACGGCATCACCACCGAGCAGGCCCGCGCCGAAGGAATGGACTACGCCGCCGGCCTCGCCGAGATCGCTTCCGGGCTGAACCGATTGTGGGAGCGCGGCACCGTGGTGTCGATCTACAACGGCTCCTACGACTGCACGGTGATGGCCAGCGAAAGCCGACGCATGGGCTTCGGGCTGTGGACCCCGGGCGCGGTGGTCGACCCATACGTCATCGACAGGCACTGCGATCCGGACCGTCGCGAGAAGCGCACGCTCGCCATGGTGTCGGCGCACTACGGCGTCGCGCTCGAGAACGCACACAACGCCGACGACGACACCGTGGCCGCCATGCGCCTGGCCTGGGTGCTGGCGCGCGCCTTCCCCGAAGTCGGCCAGATGACGGTGACGCAGCTGATGAAGGCACAGGCCCTCTGGCATCAGGAGAACACCGACAACTACCGCGACTGGGCCACAGAGAAAGCCGCCACCCTGCGCGACCGGGCCGCCGAGCTCCAGCAGCGCGCCGCCGAACTTGCGCTGCGCGCGGCCAATGCCGACGGCGGGTGGCCGCTGCGCAGGGGTGTTTATACATCGTGACAACTCGCAAACAGGCAGTAACCTCGAACGCGAGCGGTAGCTCACCCGCCGGTGGTGGCGGGGAAAACTGAATAACAACTCCATATTGGCCGGTGACGATCTGAAGTCCTGGCAACCCGACTCGAGCCTCGCGGAAACCGCGCCGAGCCGGGGCCTGCATCCCCGGGCACACGCCTTCCCGTGTGCCCGGGGATGTCGGCTTTAGGGACTAGGACAGCTCCACACCGCCTGCGGTCATCGCCCGCACGAACACGCCGGCCTGGGCGGCATCAGCATGCGCTCGTGCGGCTCGGTGATCGCCCCTGGCCAGCGCTTCATGCCCCATTCGCACATGGCTGTCGATCCGCTGCGCGAGCTGGGTTGCCGCTTCCCGGTTGGCCGCTGCGTAGATGCGGTCGAGCTCTTGCTGCTGTCGCCGTGAGATCGCCGCGCGAATGCCGACCTTGCCCATGTGGGTCTCCCATCCTCCACCTACCCGCAGATCTGCGGGAAGCCTTCGCTGACCCGGGCGGAGCTTGCACGCAGCCAGGCACTGACTAAGCGCACGTCAGGCGGGTAGCTGTGCCGTTGCGCACACCCGTAGGTCAAGAATTGGTCAAGAGTCGGTATGTGCCCGTACAAAGGTCATCGTTTCCAAGTCTCACTCGGATGAGGCTTCCGCGCTCCGGGCGCGTGACCAGCCAACAATGAGGTAAATACCGATGTCCAAAAGCCGACTAGCGACGTTCGTACGGTCTCGGCGCGAAACGCTCGGCATGACTCGCCAGCAGGTTGCCACCGCCACCGGCTGGTCTGTGTCCTCGATCGAGAAGGTGGAACGTGGAGACCTCGTTCCAGGCCTCGAGTTTCTCGGCGCCATCTTCGACACCCTGCACATCCCCTACCTCTACCGGGCCCAGCTGGTCAGCGCGCTTTTCCCAGGCATGATCGACCGCATCGTCGGCCCCGCAACCGCGGCACCGACACGACGCGACCAACGCGACCTTGATCTCCTGCCGTACCCCGCCGCCGACCTCGCGCTACCCGAAGGGCGCATCCTGGCCACCAACACCCAGTGGAACAGCGTGTTCCCCAGTGCCGGGCCCGAGACCAACCTCATCGTGTGGCTCCTGACCAACCCTCTCGCCAGCAGCGTGCTGATCGAGCACGAGGCCATCGCGCACACCTTCGCCTACGGGCTGCGCATGCTCGGGTCGCTCGTACTCAGTGATGAGCGAATGGCTGAGATCCAACAACAGTGCGCAATCAATCCGGCATGGGAACGGCTCTACAGCACCGACCCGCAGATGTCCGGAGGTCTCGAAGCTGCGATCCGAATCGTCGACCCGAACACTCACAAGCTCCGCGCCTACGAGGTCCGAGTCGACAAACCCCACCAGCCATACCGGACGTGGGCAACCTGGCGGCTGGTGCCGCTCACCTGATCCGGAACGCCGCTCGGGGTGTGCCTACTCCCCGAGCGGCTCCGGCCTGGCCGACGGTTACTCGTCAACCCGATCCAGGCGATCCAACTCCGTGAGGCCCTCGTCGAGATCGGTGCCAATGAACGGTTGATCTCTCCTACGCGGTGGGAGGAACATCCACGCCGCGTCAGGCAGTTCGATCACCATCCCGGCGATCCGCCGCCGCGAGTTCCACGCCAAGCTTGTCCCCTCATCCGACGTTGCCTCGAGTCTCAATCCCATCGCTGCACCCTTCGCTCAATCCTCCATCCATGTTCACGCGCTCAGCGCGTCAAACCCCTTCGCCTCCAACAGCGCGCACACCGGCCGCAAGCCACGCAGCACATAGCAGCCGCGGCAAGCGAACACCGGACCGTCCAACGAACTGACCATCGGGCCGCGACCAGCTGCGCAGAACACACAGATACCGCCGCCAGCCACGTGCTCGAACCGGTCGATCGGCCCGAAATGGAAGTCGCCACACAGCATCAGCGCGCCAGTCACCCGCGCATGGGGATAGCGGGTCGCCAGCTCGGGCAGCGACTTGTCGTACGGCCCCCACAGCGCGCGCACCTGCCCGAAGCTGGTGCATCCGGAATCGTGTGCACCCGGTGCGGTGCTGGTGTTCGAGCACACCAGCACCGCCCACCGATACTCCAGCTTCATCGGACCATTCTCGAGCGCGAATCTCCTGGTGCGCAACAGGTCCCGGATCAGCCCGCCGTCGCCAGTTCGGCGCCCTGTAGGCGCTGCTGGATCAGTCGGACGAGATCGCCGACCATATCGGCTGGTACCTGCTTCACGCTGAGCTTGAAGCTGCCGTCGGCATTGAACTGGGCACCGAGCAGCGCTGAGTTCATCGCGTCGTGCAACTCGCCTTGGCGTCCACTGTCGTGGCCGAAGTGTGTCCAGCCGCCGGTGATATCAGCCAAAGCCTTCATTTGGGCATGACGAGCAGCGGCCCGTTCGTAAATGGCCTGCTTGCGAGCCTTCGCCGCATCGAACTCCTCCCAATACGCCAGCAGCAGCCGGCGTCGAATCTCCGCGGCGATCTTGGCTGCGCCCTTGGCCTTCGAGATCCGGATCGTGCTGCGGAACGCATTGGCGGCCGAACCCGAATAGCTGCCGAAGCTGACGTAGGCGACGATCTTTCCTCGGTCGGCGAAATCCGCGTAGGTGTAGGCGTCGCCATCGCGGAGGCTGAGGGAGTGGCCCTCAGCGGTAGCCAGCTCCACCTGTTCATATTCGTAGCAGGCCCGCCAGTCGCCTTCGAGGTGGTAGACGATCTCCTGCATGAAAGCTTCGTCGTAACTGCGCATGGTGAATCTCCCTGTCCTTGAGGTGGTTTCGTCAGAAATGAGATTTCGATGGAGGCTCGGACGCGTCGACCCCGGTGATGGTCTGCGTCTTCACCAAGTCCTTGCGTGGTCGCCACTCGATCTGGATATGGCGGTCACCGAGGTTCAGGCCGAACGTGATGCCGTCGTCGACGGTCACTGTCCCGACCCACACGACGCCGCGATGGCCCGTCAACCGGTGCGGTCGGTCGAACTCTCGGACGACCCGAACCTTCTGGCCGACAGCGAGTTCCGTGCATCCGGACGTTTCAATCGCTCCGTTCGCATGTCGTGGCTGTTCAATGGGGTAGGTGCGGACGCCCCAGTTCGCGATGACCTCGGCGGTCGATGGCGGCGGTGGGGCGTCGGCGTCGAGATCGACAGGCGGCGAGATGCCATAGAGCTCCAGTTCGGCCGCGCGCTCGGCAGCCTTGGCCTCTTCCCGCGCTGCGCGCCGAGCGAAATACCTTCGGTCGCAGGGCACTTCCCAGTAACACACAACCGGGAAGGTCAGGTACCGGGCGTCGGGGTCCGAGGACTTGAACGCGGCCACGCCCACTCGCCCGCAACGCCTGCACGTGTACTTGATGTGGTTGGTGCTGAAGTCGCCGCCCATTGCGTGACGGGCCTCTACATCCAGATCTCGCTGGCGGGCGTGCCGCTGAACGTAGTCCTGCTCGCAGGCGTGTCGTCGGCGACCAGTTCGATGGTTTGGCTGCGGTCGTGCCCAGCCACCCAGGGGAAGTATCGGCAGCCGACGCTGTCCAGGACGGAGAGTCCATCGCCGTCGACCGTCCGGACCGCGCCGACCCATTCGAGGCGCTCGACCCGGGTTGTCGGATCCGTGTCCGGCAGATGGATTTCGTGTCGGATGCGGACCGTGTGGCCGGGCTGGATCTGCGTGAATTCCGCGGGCAGAGTGCGCCGCACCTGGAACTCGTCGATGGTTCGCTCGATTGTGGCGATGAAGGTGCCGCTCTCGTTCGTCTCGTCGTCGGCGAAGTCGTCAGCATCGAACAGGTCCGAGAGCGCCTGGTCGTCGAGTTCGTCGAGTTCGTCCGGCAGCTCGTCATTGTCGGCGAGCATTTCAAGCAGCTCCGCGCGGGGCAGACGCATCTCGAACTGCTCGGTGGTCGACCAGCGGATCGTGACTTCTTCGACGGGCATAGCGGGTGCGGACATGGCTGTACCTCCTTGATAGGGAAGGGGTTTGGATGGATGCTCGGATGAGCGGGCCAGTAATCAGGACCGGGCACGCACCGCGGCGGCGATGCGTGCCCGGCTCAAACGGCGGGCACGCTAAATGAACCGGTGCGACACGAACTCGACGTCGCTGTCACTTTCGACGAGGCAGTACTCCTCTTCGAGATCGCTGAGGTCGTTGTCGACCACCTTGGCGATCTCGTCGGCGCTCAACGCTTTCGGGTCATTGCCGCCCAGCTCATCGGAGTAGTCGTCGATGAAGTGCGGCAGCGGCTGCTTGTAGGTGAAGGTCTGGGTCTGAGTTCGGGTCCAGGTGAATTCGATGTACCGCTCGGGCATTGGTCGCCTCCTGTCTTGATGGGCTGGTCAGGCTGGCTGGAGTTCGAGGACGCGCATGAGGTCCTTGTGGGCGATGGCGTCCTTCTTGGCGGTGTCGCCTTCGATGGCGTTGGCCATGTTGCGGTCGGCGCGAGTCACCTTGCTGTTGCCGATGGACGCGAAGTGGTGGTTGTAGGTATTGACGGCCTGCAACACCCCGAAAGCCGTTCCGGCCCACGGCTCGACGCGGTTGTCATGGCGGTACAGCTCGGTCAACTTCTCGCGCTTGTTGACCACGCGGGTCTTGCCGGCGCCTTCCTTCTCGGGCATCGGAGCCCATTCACCCAGGAAGTTGTTGAACTGGCTGGTGCTGACCGGGATCTGGCACAGCTCGCGGATCTCGGCGGCGAAGTCGTCGGCGCTCTCGACGATCAGCTTCAGTGCGTCGCGTGCCTCGGTGACCTTCAGCTTCGAGTTCTTGGAGTGCTTGATCTTCGTCCGCAGCCCGGACGCTCGCGCCTCGGCCTCGGCTGCGAACCGGGTGTTGTCGCACACCACCAGCGTGTGGGTCGCGGAGTACTGGGTTGCCAAGGATCCGTCGTGCGAGGTCCAGGCGAGCAAGTTCGGTCGGAAGTCCACGCCTTCAGGCGTTTTCACCGTGTCGGGGCGTTCGATCTGCACCCACGCCTGTGCCGACTCGCGTAGCAGGCCGGCCGACGTGACACCGAGCGAATCGGTGCTGACCGCGAGGCCGTCCGCAGTGATGAGCTGGGCGACCTTCTCCAGCAGCCATTCCTGATACTGGTGTGGCTCGTAGCCTGCCTTGAAGACCCCGAAGTCGTACTTGGTTTCGGAGTGGTAGATCGTCTGGCGGCCGGTCTGGGTCAGATGGATCGAGTACGGCTGACCGTCCGGGCCGATCCAGTTCCATTCGCCGTCAATGGTGCTCGGCGCCGCGAAGGCGCTGACTCCGGACTTGGCTTCGAAGTTGAACAGTCGCCGGATGATGTGGTCAACCGGGATGAAGCCGGGGTAGTGGTTGGGCTCTTCGCCCTGCATGGTCGCCTTGTAGTGCCAGGCGGTCCCGCGCTTCTCGGTCATGCCGATCAGGATGTTGGTGTTGAGCCATTCCATGGTTTCGCGAGACATGGGTTCTCCCTTGTGGTTTGGGGTGTTGAATGCTTGGCGGCCGGTATCCGCCGTGTGAAAGGTGAAGGGGGTCAGGCGATGACGTTGTCGTCGGAGGGGCGAGGCCACTTGGAATGGGCGTCCCAGCCTGAACAGGTGTGCATGTGGTCCAGGGCGTGCCGGGCCAGGGTGCCGATGCTGTCGCCATCCTCGTGCTGGTAGATCACGGTGCTGCACAGCGTGCAAACCGTGTCCATGGCCAGGACAGCCATGTCCTCGGTTTCGCGCAGGTCCACCCAATCCAGGACGTTGGACAGCGCCGGGGTGATGCGAGGCCGGAGCGGGTGATGGACCTCGACCTCCGCGGCGTTCGTCCCGCGCAGGTCGTGGAACAGGTCATAGTTGTGCACGTCGCTGGTCCACAGGGGCATTGGTTTCTCCCATGACTGAGCAGGCCACGAGCATCTCGCCCGCGGCCTGAGAGATGGATTGATTGAGTGGTCGCTACACGCGGCAGAGAAGGTGCCTCAGCTCGTCTCGGGTCTCCCGAAACGAATTGGCTTGGGCGGCGTCGTCGCACTGGGCGCAAGCGTCGTCGCAGTCCTCGAGGGGGCCGTCGACATGGGCTTCTTCGTCGTAGTAGTCGGCGAGCCGGGTCAGTGAGTCGGCGATGAAGCCGCCCTGATTCTCGATGAAGTTGAGCAGCTGCTTTCGATTCCGGCGTCGGGCGCTCACAGCCTGTCCTCTGTCGAAATCAGTTCTGCATCAATGACTTCGCGTTCCCGCTCGTCGCCGACGACCCGGTCCGAGATGAACTCGGAAATGCCGGATTGGCCGACGAGGTCGAGCAGCTCACCGGATTCCCCGTCCCAGTCTTCGGGGACCTTGACGGTCCAGATCTCTTCGATCTCCGCGGTGGCCTTCACGGTCACCTGCATCGTCTTTAGGGTCACCACTCGGTCTCCTCGGGGGTCTTGCGCTGGATCTTGTAGCCGAGCTCGCGGAGACGCTTCTCGTTCTTCTGGGGATGGAGGGGCCATTTCGAGCGGCTGGGGGAGATCCAGAACCAGTAGTAGTCGCACCGGCAGTCGCTGGCCTGGTTGGTTTCCCACTCGTAGTGGGTGGGATCGCCGCATGCGAACGGCCGGCCTTCGTGGCAGGGGAACTTTTCGCAGTCGATTACGACGACGTCGGCATGCTCTTCATTGCGCCACTGGTTGTTCTCATCCTCGGATGCGCCGGGGACGGTGAAATCGGCGGCGACCTTGCCGAGCTCCGAGGTTTGGAACCAGAGGTGATACAGCCACGCCAGGCGCTTCGCGGCGGCCATAGACTCGGCCTTCGCCGCGTAGGTGTACGGCGATTCGCCGTCGTGCCGCTCGGTGCCGGAGACGTTGATGGTGAACTCTTTTAGCTCCGCCACTGGACACCCTCCGTCGCTTCGTCGATCTCGGCAGCCCAGTCTTCGGCGTGGCTTTCAGTGGCATCGCTGAGGACTTCGCCGAACACAACGTCGTTGAGCCGGGCGAGGTGGAGCATGTCGCGGAGGATCTCCTCCATGTACTCCCGCAGCTCGCCAGTGTCCTCGACGATCGGGCTGCGCAGCGGTGCGAAGACCGACCAGCGGTGACCAGTGATGGCCGACAGCGCTCTCGCTGCGGCCTGCTTGTTCTGCTCGATTGCGTTGCTGCTCATGATTTCTCCCTGGGGTGGTGGTTCAGGCTGCGGTGAGGTCTGCGGCGAAGCGCAAGAGGTGTTCGGCTTCGTTGTGGGGGAGCTCGAACTTCATCTCGACCGTGGTGCCGTTGATCCGGAACTTGCCTTGGCGGCCGGTACCGCCGAAGAGCCAGTAGCTGGTGTGGCCAGGCTTGTGGGCGTCGATGATCGAGCCCAAGCGCTGGGCGAACTCTTGACGGTTCGCGAGCTCGAGCTCCCACGTCAGCTGCTTGGCATGGGCTGCTTCGTAGGCTGCGAGGTACGCGGGCAGGAGCCGCTTGCGGATGTCGCGGGCGATCTGTTCGTCGGACTTGCTGACCGTGATCGTGATCGCCGCGCGGCCGGCGTCGATGTTCGGGACGAACGACCCGCATTCGCCGAAGGTCGGAACGAGCCGAATCCTGGTCTGCTGGTTGCGTCCTCGCCCGGCCTGGTACAGGCGTAGCCAGATCTGTGCGCCGTCGGCTCGCGCGATGCGGGCATCGCCGCCGTCCGCGAGATGGCCTGGCCCGCCCACCCATTCGTCGCCGAGGTAGCCCGCGATGCGGTGGACTCGATCGTGGAAGGTGTCGCTGTAGTCCACGCTCAGCCTTCCGTGAAGTACTCGGCGACGGCGTACGCGACTTCGCGGTGGGTCATCGGCGCGCGGCTGGTGAACTTGCTCGGGCGAGTGAGCGGCTCGCCCCATCTCGTGGCGTGGTAGGTCCACTCGCCGTGGTACGCGTGGCCGGTGATCCCGCCGCCTACCTTCGAGACGAGGACGTCGACTCCGGTGACGGGGGTGACGTAGGTTTCCTCGGCCACGAACCCGCAGCCGCAATCGCAGATGTCGAACTCGTCTTCGCCGCGGGCGATCTGTGTGCCGCGCTCGGCAAGGTCGGGGAGCCTCTCGTCCTCGAAGTGGTAGCGGGCCTGCGCGAGGATGGCTTCGGCGTCCTGGCCGCGGATGTGCGCCGCCATCAGGACGTTGCTGATGACATCGGATGCGAGAGTTGGGAATTCGTCGGGGTCGTCGAGGTCTTCGTTGGTGAGTCGATTGCCGCCAGAGTTGGCGTGGGCAAGCAGGGCGACCTGTCCGAGGTAGGCGGCCGTGACGCGTTCGGCGTATGTGACGTCGAGATGTTTGGTGGTGGTCATTGGTTTCTCCCCGGGGTGATGGTTAGACGAAGACGGGTTCGTGTCGGAAGTTCTCGACGCACTCGTAGATGGAGGGGACTTCGCCGTGCCAGCCCTTGCGGAAGTTGCCGGTTTGCAGCACGTAGGCGAGATAGTCGTAGGTGTAGATCGTGTTCATTGGTGGTGTTTCTTTCATTTCGTTTCTTGCGAATGTTGTTGCCGGTAAGGCATTTCGCTCTACGCTGCCGGGCGAGAATAACCAGCAGACATAGACATGAAGGGATGCATTTACACCCCCTGAAGGCGCGCGGGCTTTCGGATTGCGGCCATGGTTTCGAATGCATCCGTGATGGCCTCATGAATGAGGCTGGGGCCATGGCCGTACACCCAGTCGTTTTGCGTGGCGGGGGAATCGGTGAGCGGGTTGTGGTACTTGCCCCCGTGCCAGCCGTATTCGAGACTCCACACCGACGCTTCGCCCAGCGCGACGCCCGCGCGGCTCGCGGTCACCAGCACACCGACGAACGACCACTCGTCGGCGCGCCAGCCCGCCATCAACTCGGGGTCACACAGGCCCGGGTCGTACTTGCGCTTTGGGGTTTCGTCCTCGTCATTGACCATGCGGGCGTGGATCCGGAAGCCGCCGATCACGCCCAGGTCCAGGCGTTCGAGGGGTGTCATTTGGTTCCTTGGGGTTTGGGGGCGCGCACCATCGACTCGGTGGTGGCGAAGTCGCGTGCTCGGCCGCGGTTGGGGACGAATCCGAACCGGCGGTAGAAGGGGCGCAGGCGGGACAGCGATCCGCCGTATGTGTTGCCGGGAGTCAGCGCGGACGGGATGCTCCACCGGTCGGCCGCATCGGTGAGGCGGCGCATGATCGCGGTGCCGATTCCCTGATTGCGCTGGTCCTCGGGCACGACGAGGCGGCCTAGGATGAGGTGGGAGCTAGTTGCATGGATCCATAGCGAGACGCCGGGGTACTCGGCCTCGATCGCGATCCGTAGCTCGTCGATCAGGTAGTCGTCGGGCATCATGCGGGCTCGGCGATGAGGTTGCGGTGGCGTAGGTCCAGCACCAGCTCGTCGCCGCGCCAGCGGGCAAGGGTGACCACCGTGCCGAGTCGGGCGGCGATCCAGTCGGGGATGACCTTCTCGCCGAAGTCGCACATCGACGGGTCGACGATGGTGGGGTAGCCGCCGCCGTGGCCGTAGTCCAGGTATCCGCCCCAGGCGAGTTCGTCGACGATTGCCTCGCCAGCCTCGGTCAGCTCCCACGCGCCGATGGCGTCGCCGACCGCTTTGAGCAGGTCGTGGCGGCCGTAGTCGTCCCAGTGCTCCTGGATCTGCTGCTGCTCGACTGTCGACCATTCCTCCTCGTCCAGGCAGGGGTAGCCGTCGAGCGATTCGAGGACATCGGTCAGGTCTGCGGGTGCGCGTGTGTCGAGATCCAGTGCGACGTAATCGCAGTCGGAGTACGGGCCATCGGACAGCTCGGTCGCTCCGCCCCACTGACGGTGCAGGACGCGGGCATTCGCGATGCCCATGGCGTCGTCATAGCCGTAGCTGTCCTTGGACCGCGTGGCGTTGATCAGCAGCAGATCAACGTCGCCGGAGCGCCAGGACGCCTTGTAGAAGGTGGCGAAGTGGTCGCATCCGGTGCGCCAGTTCCGGCCGTACACCCGCGCCATGACGCCTCGGACCGAAGCATCGAATGCCCTCGGCCCGCCCGGGTAGTTCTCGTCCAGGTAGGCAACGACTTCGGGGTCTTCCCAATCCCAGCCGATGTGCTCGGTGCGGTCGTAGATCCACTCCCGCGCTTCGTTGATTTGGTCGGAATCCAGTAGCTCGAGAACCTTCATCGCATTCTTTCTGGTCGTTGTTTTACGCTGTAAAGAACGGGTCTCAAAAACGCCCCCACGAATGGGGGGGCGAACCTCAAATCCGATACCTACACCACGCAGGTGACCTCATCCCCGACGCTTAACAGGTCAGGGATGGCGGAGGACTCGACGGGTTTGGCGACAACTCGCCGCGGCGCCGCTGCACCCGTGGGCTGATAGGCGAGCTCCCTGCGGGTCTTCACATTCACCACCCGCGCACCCATCGGCGCGCTGGCATCGAGCACCCACACCGTCTGCTCAAACGGTCCCGGCGACCACACCTCACCCGACTTCTCAACGCGTCCAACGGGATCGGTCGACACCATCCAGGCAATCGCCGCATAGGTGATCACGCGGCCACCGCCTTGCGCTTGGCACCGGCCATGGCTTCCACCTCGCGGTGCAGCCAGGCCGCCAGCGCATGCAGCTCGCCGGCGGAATCGCCCGACAGCACGATGCGCGCTTCGACATCGGCCAGCGCGGACATCGGCTCGAACGGCATCCCCATCGCCATCGGCAACAGATCCGATGACGCGGTCACCCAGTACTGCGCGATGGCCCGTGCCACCGGCTGCGAGACCATCAGCCCGCATTCCTTGAACAACGCCACCTCGGCGTGCAGACGCCGCGCACCGGCGGCGTCCTTCGTGATTCGCATCATTTCGCTTGTCTCCCTGGATGGTTGATTGATGAGCCCCCGGTGACGGGCATGAAGAAGTCCCCCGACGTCTCCCACGTCGAGGGCCTGGTGACCTTGAAGGTCAGGCAGCGCCGAGCTGTGCCAGCGCTCCGCTCGGGCGGCGATGCTTGGTCTTGGACTTGCGGATTGCGGTGCGTTCGGCGCGCTCCAGCTGGCGGCCGAGCACCCACGCTTCGATCTCGGTCCGGACCACCAGCACCAGGCGCGGCCCCTCGGCGACGACGGGCGGGAAGTCCGCGCACTGCTGTCGCCACAGCGAAACCGCTTGGCGCGTCACGCCGAACTGTTCGCCCACCTCGGCGAGATTCATCAGCAGGCTCGGGCGGTCCTTGAACTCGGGCCGATGCCACACCACCGACGGGGTAGGGGCCTCCGCCTCCGGCAGCGTGTAGCCGAGCCCGGCGACAAACTCTCGCATCTCGGCCCGCACCACGTAGACCAGGTGCCCGACCATCGCCACGACGGGTGGGAAGTCTCGGGCATGCCGTCGGCGCCAGTTCGACACGGTGCCTGTGGCGACACCCAGCTCGCTGGCGACCTGCGACATCAGCATCAGCTCGGACTCGCGGCCCTCGAACTCCGGTCGCAGCCACATGTAAACCGTCATCAGGCCGTGGCCTCCTTGCCTTCGCTGATCAGGTCAAACATCTTGGTGAGGTGCTCGATGCTCGCCGTCGTCGGACGGTTCGGGTACTTGGTTCTGCCCTGGTAGGTCTGTTCGATGACCAGGCAATCGAAACGGCCATCGCCGAGGTCCTCGACGACTCGCAAGGTCCGGAAGTTTTCCCTCCGCTTGTCGCGGTAGATATCGCCGACGACCGGCACACGCTTAGGGGCTGCTTTCCTCATCGGGCCACCGCCACAGTGCGCAGGCCGCCGATCTCCTGGCAGGTGACCGGGTGGCGCATGGTGAATGCCATCGTCAGGCCGCCCGGGTTGTCGCTGGTGAATACCTGCACGTCCCAGCCGTCGCGCAGCATGTCGGCCTTGACCTGCTCGACCAGCTGCCCGCACATGCGCTCGCTGCCCTTGATTCCCGTCGCGAGCTGGCCGCCGCTCGCGCCCCACATTTCGACCGTGTACGTCATGTTCTTCCTGCCTGTCCGCCCGTTTCCGGGCATGCAAAAGGGCCCCGAGCAGATCGCCCGGGGCCCTTGAGGTTTGGTCTGTAGTTAGTCGACGACGATTCCGGCGGCGGCCAGCTCGGCGTCGCGATCCTCCGCGGAGATCACCTGCACGCCCACCACTCGCGCATCCGCCAGCACCGACCGCAGTACGTTCTCAGCGGTGTCGAGAGTTTCGGTGATCGCCTCCCGCAGCGGCGCATCCTCCACCGGCACACCGAACGATGTCCGGCCGGTAGTCATGTTGTGCGACAGCGTCACCCATCGTCCGAACCCGTGCATCAGCCTCGACTGCTGCGCCTCGGTCAACGCTCCCGTTTCGGCCTGCACCTCGAGTGACCAGCCCGGCATGATCCAACCTCCCACGTCCGCCGAAGAGATATCCCCGGGCAACGACACCGGGGACGATCCGTAAATTCCAGACTGCCTCACGCCATACCCTTCTGCAAATCAACCCCGAGCACCCGCTGCACCCTGTGCAGGAAGTGCTTGAGCTGCTCCATCGTCTCCGGTGTCGCCGAAAACTGCTGGTAGATGTCCCCACGTCGGAACCGCCAGCTCGCGTCCGGCCCCTGCCACACTCGCCATCCCTCCGCCTCAGCGGCTTTGATCGCGATGTCCATCCATTTCGAAATGACGCGCCATTCCGATTCCACTTCCATGACTTCCTCCCGGCGAAACGAATTACGAATGAGTGGCTGAAAAGTCGGGGGAACCACCGGGGCCGCCGGTAGCTCCGCTGGCCTGTCAGCGGCGGTACTCCACCGCGAACCACAGCGCGTTGGTGTTGTTGGCCAGCAGCCCGGACACGATCGGCAGCGCCAGACCGGAACCGCGAAGCCCGGCCTCAACCTGATAGGCGGCCAACGCATCTCGCGACACGGATTGCATGGGTGTGGACTTCGTGAGCGAAACCATCTGCCCTCCTTGGGCATGCAAAAGGCCGCCACCCGGAATGGGTGGCGGCCCTGTGTGATTGGCGGATTAGACGAACGACATCGGCAGGCGCACGATGTGCTCGGCACCGGTCAGCGCCTCACGCAAGCGGGCGTCAATCCGCGCCGCGTACAGCCACGTCTCGTGGCACAGCGGCATACCCGCCGCGTGCACCAGTAGCGCTTCGGCCGCACGCGCCGGGGTCAGCCCATAGACCTGCTCGAACACCACGTGGTGCACCTCGGGCAGGACCGCCGCGTATCGCTCGGCCATGCGCGGCATTGCCCACGGCTTCGCCCGATCGACGTGCGGAATCGGCACGCCATTGCGGAAGTAGCGCGCCACCCCATCCGGCGCGATCTGCGCGGCCATCACGGTATAGCCCCGGTCGACTGTCACGACCTCGACACCGGACTCGACAGCGCGCCCTGCCGACGGACGGAACACGCCGTCGAACACGTCGAAGAACTGTTCGGCCACGGCGGTCTGCTGCGGCATCCACTTGTACATCGAAACCATTTCTGATCTCCCATCATTCGGGTGGTGACCGTGGCCAGCGCGCGGTGAATCACGCCGGACAACGGTGGCCAAGGATGGCCGAAACCTGCTTATCGGCAGGTCTGACAGCGCACCGATTTCCCGATGCACTCTCAGACCTGCCCGGAGATGAATCCCCGGGCAGGGCAACATATTTGGCAGCATCGAACGGCACACGCCAACGAAACGTCGAAACGGAATCGCCCGCACTCCATGCCGCACCGGTAGGTTCCCGATGCCACCAACGGCCACACTGTTCAGTTCTCAAACGACAGAGCTTGCGCCTGTCTCCGCACGCCGCGAACGACGCCCGTGCATGACCACACGCCGCCCCACTTCCCCACGTGCGCAGGGAGTTTGGGACCACGATTGCCCCCAGGTCGTAGGGGATGGGGGTGCGCCTGCTACGGCCACCCGCCGGAAGTTCCACGCCGCCCACAATCGCGATGCGGGTACGGCAAACGAGTAGGGATAAGGGACCATCGCCCACGAACGAGCGAGATGAAACGGATTGCCCACGAACGGGCAGAGAATGCGCAGCTCCCCAAGTTGCACAGATTCGCCTATGTGCCGCACAGAGTGCGAGGCAGGGAAACGGAGATCCGTAGAAACTCCGGTCGGTGCGGGTAGTGCCGCCACTACCCGCGCCGTCCGCAATCGGCCACGAAACTACTTGGCGGACTTCTTGGTTTCCGGATTGACCTTTGCCACGGTCTCGTCAATCACGGACTGTGCAATGCCCAGCTCGAGCCCCTTCGCACGGGCATCCTTTAGCGCAGCCTTGGCCTGATCTTCGGCCTTAGCAGCACGTTCGGCCGCCCGCTGTAGCGCGCCGACAATGTCGCGCGCTGCCTCGAGATTGCTTTCAGCGTCATTCAAACGGAAGTACCGCATAGGGTCGCCGCCCTTGTCGGCGATGGCATCGGTAGCGCGCTTCACAGCGGCAGTAGCAAGGGCAACCTTGCCACGCGGCCCGTTTTCCATCGTGTGCGCAGCGTTCGCCGCCTTCTTCTTGGCGCTGGCAGCAGCGAACCGGACACGGGCAAGCTTTGTGATCTCTGCCAGCATCGCGCGGGTCGGATCAACCGGCTTGCCACCCCGCTTAGGCGCGGGTGCGGACTCAATCGCCCGTTTCAGTTCCAACACAGCGACATCCAAGCTGTCCGCCACCGATGCTCGCGTGTTCGCAATCTCGGGTGTGTAGAAGACACCTTGCGGAGTTTGGTACGCGCCGCCCAATCGGACACCTGCCCGGTAGACCTCATAGACGCCCGGTCCGACCGTTTCGACCAAGCACCCGACAATCTCGCGAGTCGGATTGGCCGATTCCGTTTCGGTGGTCGGAACCGATTCGGCCGCAACGGTTTCGGTGGTCGGCGCATCCTGTGCAACTGCGGTGGTCACTGTCTGTCTCCCATCGTGCGCCCCGTCGGTGGGGGCTGGCTTCCGTCGCTCCGGTCGGCGACTGGGACCAGATTGCATGAGGGTTCTACAGTCGTCAAATGCGCAGGTCAGAGGGGGTGGGCAATCGGAAAATGCACGCTGAGCTGCGGAAATGCCGAATCGGCGAATTCCCTTGGGGCCAAAAGGAATCAGTAGAGGGTAAGGGGTGGAATTAGTTTGTCAATGTGGCGAGCGCCACAAAATCTGGCCTATTTCGGGCCTCGGGACCGGCCGGGGCGCGCCCTGGGGGTATCGGTGGCTGCCGCGCGGCCCATCGGTGGCAGTCGGTGCCCCGGCACCCCCTCCCCGCCCCTTTGAAAAGGACAGCGCACCTCTCGGGTGCTCGCTGTGTGTACGGGTTTCGAGGTCCCGTTTCATGGGGATGCTACGTCACAGTGACGTAACTGGATCGGTCTTCTTTGAACCTATTTGTACCCGAGACAGAGGACGCCCCAGCCGCTGGAAGAGTCGCCGAACAGCATCTGGTCTTCCCAGCCGGGCAGATCTGAACATTTGACGGCCATCGCGTCCGACTCGGTTTTGAGGCTGTCGACTCGCTTCAGGACCCGCCATTTTGCATACTTCGAGAAGCAGGGCGCCTTCTGTGCATCGATCTGGCTTGTCCTCGTCAGGACGTTGAACCCATAAGGATTCGCGACACAGTCCCCGACCTGAGCGGTTGCTAGCGGATCCCCCCACCCAAATGCAATGACGACGCGCTGCGAAAACGAGAGGTTTCCGTGGTAGAGGCCGACGAGGCAAGCGAGGGCGCACGCGACGATGGCCACCGCCATTGCTGACACCTTCTGAGCCCTGTTCCAAGAACGGATTCGGCGAACGATTGGCCCGGATGGGCTAGGGCGAAGCGGTTCGGGCGTTGACGTCGGCGCGGGTGCCGCCGCAGCTTCAGTCTCTGCGGTCGGCGTCGCGGGACTCTGTGGTGCCGCTTCTGTAGTGGAACTGTTGTGTACTGATGCGCGCTGATTGGCGACTGCCCACGTGGCGGCCTCCGCGAGGGCAGTGCACGTCGGATACCGGTCGCTGCGGTCCTTTGCGAGCGCCATCTTGATGACATCGTTTAAGCCTTCTGGCAGCGTCGGCTCAATCGCCTGAGGCAAAGGGATGTCGCCCAGGACGTGCTCATGCATTAGAGCTGCCGGGTCCTGTCCCAAGTAGGGGAGGCGGCCGGTGATCATGGCGAAGAAGGTAATCCCAAGTGCGTAGACGTCAATGCGGCGATCGATTGCCTTGGGATCTGTGAATATCTCGGGCGCGGCGTATTGGAAGGTCGCCAAGGACCCGCCTTCGGGTGTGAGTGTGCTTTCGTTGAGCGCCTTGGCGATCCCGAAGTCGGTGAGGATGGCGCGTTCGGGAGTGCTCGTAGTGAGGAGAATGTTCGCGGGCTTGACGTCTCGGTGGATGGCGCCTGCCTGCTCGAAGGCAAAGTCGAGGGCTGCGGCAATTTGCGTGACGATGTGGACTGCGCGCGTCGCCCGAAGGTATCCCATCCTCAGCACGCTGCGCAGGTCGCTTCCATCGACGTACGCCATGCTGATCCACAGGTGTCCGTCGGTTTCGCCGCGGTCGTAAATGGGGACGATGTTTGGATGCTGGAGCGGCGCAATCAGATCCGCCTCGCGTTCGAAGCGTCTGCGGAGGTTGTCGCTGGGGTTGGCGTCGATTTTGGTCTTTGTCAACAACTTCAGGGCGATTAGGCGCGGCAGCTGGCGGTCGCGTGCCAGATAGACCTCTCCGAAACCCCCCTGCCCTAGGGTGCGTTCGATCCTGTAACCGGCATAGATCTGGCCGACGGTCAGTGCATTCCCCACCCGATGCGCCTCTCTCAAGTCCACATTGTGGAATCGAGAATACGTGTGGGAGCGCAACGTTGACGGCGTTGCAGATCGAGTGCTGGTGCCCGGTGTCCGTGTGAACAGACTGCGCCTCACCTGGCGGGGGCCGGGCAGCTCCCCGCTTAGGAGTTTACGGCTGTCATCGAGCGCGCAGTGTGGTTCGCGCGCACCCCATGCTCGCCTTGATGTCTCCGGGACTCCGTAGCGTTGGCGTCCGTGAGTGCATTCGGAGCGATCCCATTTCAGCGACTAGACCCGGAACTGCCGGACCCTCGGCGAGCTCACGAAGGCGACGCCGGCGTGGACCTTCACACCACGGTGGCTGTGAATATCCCACCGGGGGAGCGGGTTTTGGTTGGCACCGGCCTTGCCGTCGCGCTGCCGATCGGAACGGTCGGACTCATCCATCCGCGGTCGGGGCTCGCAGCGAAGCTGGGTCTGTCGATCGTAAATGCGCCTGGCACGGTCGACGCGGGCTACCGCGGCGAGATCAAGGTCTGCTTGATCAACCTGGATCCGCGGACTGCGATCAAGCTTCATCGCGGTGATCGCATCGCGCAGCTGGTGGTGCAGCGCGTCGAGCTGGTCGACTTCGAGGAGGTGGCTGTGTTGGACGCGGCGGACCGCGGCACCGGTGGATTCGGTTCCAGCGGAGGGCATTCGAGTCTGAGCTAGGTGGCGCGGCGAACGAAGTCGACCACTCGATCGCCTGGGATGCCGAGCAGGCGTGCACGATGGATTGCCATCAGCAGGAGCTGCGAGATGAGCGTCTCGCCCTTGTATCCGTTCGGCACCCATTCCCAGAGTTTCTCCACACCAAGGTCATTGAGTTCGGTGGTGAGGCCGGGGTATCTCGCCCGACACTCGGCGATGACGCCGGCGACGGCATCCAGGAAATCAGCTCCCGGCCGCACGCAGTAGAGGCCCGGGTACTGATCACCTTCGAGCCAGCGGCAGCCGATTGGTGGATCCGCGCGGATCTGATCGCGGACACCATCCGGTTCCCAGTACTCACTGAAGTGGAGGGCGAAGGGGTAGACCTCGTGGCCGTCGCCGTCGACGAAGTTCGCGTCCATGACAGCGCCCATGTCGGGTTTGTGGCCCTGGGGGATGAGCTCGTACAGGCTGTAGGCGACGCCGCGTGGTTCGGTCACTCGAATCTCGCCCGCGTCCGGATGCCTCGCGATCCAGGCATCTTCGTCGTCGATCAGCGTGACGGTGAATGGCTGGTCGTCGGGCAGGGATTCAGGCATCGGGTCCTCGTAGTGGTCGATGGTCCGCTGGCGTCCATGGAGATCGACTGAGTCTATTCGCCGTCAACAGATTGAAGGGCGATCCGAGTGCTCTCCATGGTCTTGAGCGGCAGGTCCGCAAGGGGAAACCATCCCAGGCCGGAGCAAAGATCCGACTCTTTGATGCTGGGCTCGCCCGCCCAGGTGGTGGCCAAGTAGGTATAGACGGCGCGGGCGCCACCCTCGTGGGATGCATCGAGCCTCACGATGGTGGCGAGGTTTGCGTCAGTGAGCTGGACATCGACGCCGATCTCCTCGGCCGTTTCACGAGCCGCCGCCGAGGCGAAGTCTTCGCCGGCCTCGATGCATCCGCCCGGGGCTGCCCACCAGTCATCGCCAACTCCAGTATTCTGCCGCCGCATGAGCAGGACCTGGCCGTCGCGCACCAGCAGGGTTTGGACGCAGGGCACGTACTCGTCCATGTGAGCGCCTCCGGATTACTGGGACGGGACCGGCCGCCAGCCAGACCAAGGCCGCGGACCGAACTTGCCACGGAGGCAGGCGATTCGGTGTTCGGCCTGCTCTCGGTCGGCCGGGATGGTCACCGCGGTCTGGGCCGCCATGGTGGTCATCCGGAACTCGCGCAGGTCGCGCAGGAGTTCGTACCCGGTCCATGCGGTCACATCGTGACCGTAGACGTCGCAGAAGGATTGGTACTCCTGCGCGCTGATCTGGCCGAGGCTTTTGAACTTGATCGCGGTGTGGACGGTGTCCCACTCGGGCGGCCCGATGGAGGTTCGCTCCAGGTCGAGCAGGATGATGTCACCGCCGTCGGTGGCAACCACATTGCCCACCCACGCATCTCCATGCACCACGCACCAGGGAAGACCATCGGGCAGCCGAGTCCAGCGCTCCTGCAACTCGGCCAGATGCTCACGCATCCAGGTCCGGTCGTCCTCGGAGATCGTGGTCGCGCCCTCGATTCGTTTGTCCAACCGCACGAATGGGTCCAGCGTGCCGAGATCGAGATCCACGGGCGGCGCCAGGGAGTGGAGTTCGCGTAGTGCGGTGGCCACCTCGGTCGGGGTGCCGTGGCGGTGCGGAGGCAGTTCTATCCAGAACGTCACGGCCCGTTCGTCGACAATGATGGGCTGCTCGATGCCGGGTACAACTCGCACCGCTGGCATCCCTTCGGATTCCAGCCACCGTGCCACTTCGACCTCACGCAGCGCCGCGGCCTGTTGGCCGGCGCGAGCTACGCGTGCAACCACTCCGCCGGGCAGCTTGTAGATCACGTTCTCGCTGCGGTTGAGGACGATAGCGCCATCGGATGGCACGCCCGCGAGGGCGCATGCGGTGCGGAGAATCGCTTCGGATGAGTCGGCCTGTGGCTCAGAGGTCATACCGCAACAAGCCCTTCGATCCGGTCCGTCAGCTTGGCGACCTCGGGCTGGTTCTGGCGGGCCGAAGCAAGTCGGTGAAGGTCACGGAGGTCATCGGCGGCGCGGCGACTGCGCAGGTGGATGGCGTCGTCTAGTGCATGGTCAGCGACGGTGGCGGCTTCTTGGGGATCGCCTACCGCCATGATCAGCGAGGACAGCTTGATTCCTGAGATGGCCCGGGAGCGGCGGTAGGCATCGGTGTGGCCGTCGACCGCGGTGGCGAGGCGGTGTTGGGCTTCGCTGGCGAATCTGCCCGCGATGGCGAGGTCGTAGAGTGCGTGGCCGGTATCGCCGCAGTGCTGGGCGAGGTCGTAGTACTTCATCCAGGCGGGATCGTTGTCGGGGCTGGAATGGGCGAATTCGTCGTCAGCCCTACCGATTTCAGTGAGCGTGTTCTGGACCTGGCCGAGTTTGGCGTAGGCGCGGGCCTTGGTTGTGTGCAGCATCGCCCGTTCGGTCGCGGTCAGCCGATCCGCCTTGTCGAACGCGTCTTCGGCTGACTTCAGCCCAGCTTTCGGGTCGCCACACCAGATCGACTGCCGTGCCATTGATGACAGAACCTTCGCGCGGAGGTGCGGTTCTCCGCAGCGCTCCGCACACCCGAGCGCGAGCGCCCACAAGGTATCCGCGTCGTCGTGCTCGTACTGATCGAACGCGGTGAATCCCACGCTGTGGCTGAGGAATCCGACGGCCGCGCAGAGTTCACGTTTGTCGCTGGGCGTCGCATTCGCATCGAGCAGGCGCACCGCATACCGAACTTGCGCGAGAGCGGCTTCCCGCACGAGGCCGCGGCCGGCGGCGGCATCCCACGAGCTGATCTGCTTGGCGGCGGTCCGGATCTCTTCGATCTGTTCTTGACCGACGGCAGCTGGCACCGGTGTTGAGCGCAGTGTGCCGATCAATTCCAGCAACGGCTCCGGCGTGAGAGCGACCGCCACCGCGGCGCGAAGAAATTCATGCCGGTTCACATCGTCGAGGGTATCGGCGTTTCGGTTCGGCAGCTTGAACCACAGAAGTTCGCTCGGGATCTTGAGGGTTTCGGCCCAGTATCTGAGCTTGCTCAACTGCTCGGGCGCGGTGCCGTTCTCGAGCCTGCTGAGTTGGCCCTGGGTGAGCTTGAGCCAGCTGGCCACCAGCTCCTGGCCGAGAGGACGGCCATGGAATGGGTGGGTGCGGTAGGTGAAGATGACGCGGCCCATATGCCAGGTGGCGAGCGCATCGTGCATCTGGTCGGTAAGCCAGAACCGGATCGGCAGGTCCGGCGGCTCCAAGATGCTGGACACGCAAGCACCGCAAAGGGTCTCGTCGTTGTACTGGCTCAGCGCGGTGCCGCATCGTGCGCAATAGCGCCGCGGCTGCGGCATCTGTTTCATGCGACTGCTCCGGCTCGCATTCGGGGCGTCGACCCCCTCGATCTCCCTGATCTGCGGAAGCTACCACGCTGTCAACCCGGCAGGTATGCGTTCGATGCATATCCCGGCCGTGGCTCTCGACATGGTTCGGCCTGCGCGTCCGCTGGACGCTTGGACCGTCCCAGATCGCGCAGAGGAAGGAGCAGGCCGTGGCGCTTTCGTTGGTGGTTCCGTTGTTCGGGCCGCCGGCCGCGGGCAAGACCACGCTGACCATGGTGCTCGGCGGAGAGGACGGCAGGCGGGTCTTCCGTCTTCGCGAGCACGTACCGCACGAGGTACTGTCGGCGACCGCTGGCAGCCTTGATCAATTGGGGTGGATCGACGATCGCATCGTCGAATCCGCGCTACGTGACTACTTCCAGGGCGTGGTCGACGATCCCAGCGCGCACACCGTCCTGATGGACAACTTCCCAGGCTCAGCTGATCAGGTCGGCCAATTGCTCTCTGTGCTGGAGGAATTCGACCCACCGTGTCACGTCGAGGCCGTGGAAGTTCACACGGATGCGAAGACGCTGAAGCAGCGCGCCCAGAACAGGAAGGTTTGTCACAGCTGCGAGCGTGACCCCATCTCTGATCCGCGGTTGCCCGCAATCCCGCAGCCAGACGACATCTGGAAATGCTCACGATGCCAGGGTGTCCTGCACCCCCGTCGAGGAGATTCCCCACGGCTGCTGAAAGCCCGCACCCAGCGCTACCAGAATTCCGCCGTCGGCATCCGCGCCACCTTCGCCGACTGGGGCGTCGAGATCACTGATCTGGACACCACCACGACCATCGAAGGCGCCGCGGATCTTCTTGCTCCCCTGCTTATCTCACGGAGTCCAGTCCAATGACATCGGTTTCACTGCCCACGCCCACGTTCGGAACGGACAACTACGGCCACGCCCGGATGCCGCGCCGCATCAGCATGCCCGAACCGGAGCGCATCGACCCCGTCAAGTACGGGCGATTCCGCAACGTCTACATGTACATCACCGAAGCCTGCCAATTGCGTTGCGAGCATTGCTATATGGGCGAGCGACTCGAACGCGCGAGGAAGATGGAACTCCCCCAGATCGTCGACTGGCTCAGAACGTGGCGAAAGCTCGGGGGCAGCAAGGTGACGATCCTCGGGGGCGAGCCCACACTGCACCCCTACTTCATCGACTCCATCCGCGCGGCAGGCAAACTCGGCTACGAGCACGTCATCACCACAACGAACGCCCAACTACCGGCGGCCAAGAAGTTCCGGAAGATGGATCCCTTGGACTTCGCCTACGTCCAGGTCAGCTTGGACGGCGGAAGCAAGGCCACCCACGATGCGGTGCGCGGCGCGAACACCTTCGAAACCGCGATGCAGACGACAACCGAGCTGACCGAGCGCGGATTCGACACACGAATCATCTGCACGGTCAACAAGACCAACGAGAGCGACGTCCTCCAGCTGCTCGAAATCGCCGACGACCTGAACGTCAGCCTCGTCAAATTCCACGTCTTCAGCACCATCGGGACCGGCCACGGGAATCCCGAGATGGCGATGACCCCACCGGAATGGGTTACGTTCTGCGACAAGCTCAATGAGGTCGCGCCCGAATACAAGACGCGGGTCTGGTACCAGCCGACCTACGTCCGTCGCGACCAGATCGAGCGCCACGCCCGCGAGGGCTACGCAGGGTGCATCGGCCGCACGCTGGACCGGATCTCGATCTTCCCCGACGGCCGGGCGTACGTGTGCAGCTACCTATTCGACACGAAGATGAACTACGCCCAGATGACCGACGGACAGGTCCAACTCAACCACGGCCCCAACGAATTCGAGCTGTTCACCAGCGTTTTGTCCGAGTCCAGCTGCGGAGGCTGCAAGGCCACGGCATGCATGGGCGGCTGCCCGGCCGAGGAGCTCGTGATGGGCGCATCGTCGTGCAGCGCCTACCCCGACATCGTTCCGATCTGTCGACTGTGGAAATCCAGCGCCAAGCCAGAGGAGTGAAAGCCCATGTACGAAACCAACATCGCCGAAGGACTGGATCTCGCCGCGACCGCCCTGTGCGGAATCGACTGGAACGACATCGACGAAGTCGAGCGCGCCGCCTTCGAGTTCTTCGAAGTCGTCGCCGCCGAGCCCGCCGTCATCCGCTCCCGCCTCGACGAGCTGCCGCGCCGCCCGGAGCTCATGGAGCTCTGCGAGCACTACGACATCCTCGACAAGGTGGTGTTGTTCAGCGACGACGCGTCCGGAGTCCGGATTCGCCTGCACGTGTTCCTGCCCGGCTATTACGACCGGCCGCACAACCACCGCTGGTCCTACGCCAGCCGCATCCTGCGCGGGCAGTACCGGCACTACCTGTTCGGCAACGCCGAGATCGACGACCAGCTCGATCCCGCGAAACTGCCTGTGCTGCAAGTCCGGGAAGAACCAGTCGGCGGCACCTACGCACTGCACCACACGATGGTGCACGCCGTGGTCGCGCAGCCGTGGACAGTGAGCCTGGTCGTTCGCGGGCCTGCCGTGAAGGACCGGTTCGTGGTTAGCGACCGTGGGACCGGCGAAGCGTGGTGGCAGTACGGTGCCGGCAAAGAGTCTGCCGCCGAGGCGGCGAAAAAGCGCATGACGCCGGAGCGGTTCCAACACGTCGTGCGGGATCTGAAGGGCTGGGAGCTGTTCTAGTTGGAGCACGATCGCGCCAGCGACGCGATCACCGATTCCAATTCCAGCAAGGTCGGAAGCGGCGCGCTCTGGTCCCGTGTGCACCGGAGCGCGCCGCTGGCGGCCCCCAACAGCAGACTCCGTTCGATCGGCAAGCCCATCCGCATTCCGTAGAGCAGTCCGCCGGAGAACGTAGCGCCCGCGCAGTGGGTGTGGCGCACCTGTACCGGGAAGGCCGGAACGGTCACAATTCGCTCCCTGCTGGCGGCGCTCGCGCCGTAGGCCCCCGCGGTGACGACGACCCACCGTGCACACGTATCGGTCAACAACTGCCTGGTCATCTCCGGTACGTCGCTTCGGGAGTCGTCATCGGCATTGGTTTGGACGATCAGATTTCGGTAGCCGGCCAGTTCGGTGCGCAACGCATCCGACAGCGGGCATCCACCCAGATTGACCAGCAGCTCGGCGCCGCACTCGCGCGCCGCCCGCACGACGCGTATCGCTGCGGGTTCGATGAGCTGATACGCGTCCAGGTAGACGGTCGACGCTGTGTGGATCGCGGAAAGATCGGAGCGGTTCAGCTCATCGGTGACACCAGGTAGGTGCGCGAACCAGGTTCGCGTCTCCCGGCCGTCGCCGACCACGACGATCCGCGGGGTAGTGACGTCGGCGCTGGCTACAGCAGTTGTGGGCACGCGATGTTGCTGTAGCCAGCGACCGACCTTCCCGCCCACCTCGTCGTCGCCGATCCTGTTGGCCACCAGAAGAGTGGGCACTCCAAGGGCCGCGAGCGTGGCCGCCGTCATGGGCCCGTCCGCAGCGATGGACTCTTCAGTGGTCCGGATTTCGGCCCCGTGGTTTGGGGCGGGGAACTTCGGCACGCTCCACAGTTCGGCTGCGGCTAGGTAGCTGACGCACACGACCGGTCTGTCTTGCGTGGTCATGCGAATTACCAGCCGTAGACCGAGAACTGCTCGTCGGCCGCGATGTGATCGAGCGCAGTCCGGCAGTAGGCGATCAGGTGATCAGGGAGCGCGTTGAGCGAGAACCAGTCCAGCTCACTGCATTTGTCCGGTTCCTGATTGACGGGATCGCCATCCCAGGCATCGACCGAAAAGAAGAAGGCCATCCGTCCGCCCGAGGACGAGTTGTGCATGACGTGGGCGAAGTGGACATCCTCCGGCCGGATCTCGACGCCGACTTCCTCTTCGGCCTCGCGGATCAGGGCGTCGACGACCGACTCGTCGGCTTCGAGATGTCCGGACGGCAGATGCCACGCTCCATCCTCGAATCCGGTGTTCTGGCGCTGCCCGAACAGCACCCGGTTCCCGCGGCGCAGCAGCAGGTGTACATCGCCGGTCACCTTGTGACGCGGCGGTTTTGCTACCTGGCTCGGCTGAATTGCCGTCTCCACAACCACTCCCTTTCGAAGGCCACGCGTATGCGTTGAGCTGGACTGTTTCTGGTAGAACTGCGTCAAGCGCACCGAGCCTAGTGCCATTTCGGGTGCTCGATTATGCGTCGGATACATACCCGGCAGCGGTGAGCGTGCATGGCCGAACGGTCGGCGGTGATCCACCGTGACAGCAGGACAAATGCCGCAGTGTCGCCCGAGGGGGAGATGATGAGCAACGCCTTGCCGGAACGGAATCCGGGCACCCACTATCCGTTCGAAGGCGCGCCGTTCGATCCACCACCGCTCAACAAGTTGATGGCGGTGTTCGAGGCTGTCCAGCATTGGGCGGCTACCGACGCTCGGCTCGGTTCAATACGGTCGGCCGATGACCCTGATCCGGCCGGATGGTCGCGAGGTAGGTACCGGCGGCCGGAGCACGGCATTCCACGAGGCAGGCCACGATTTGGCCGGGGTTGTCCGGGTGATGGTGCACGCTGACCACCCTGCCGGTTCGGAGTCTGCCCTCCGGGTCATGCGGGTCAACGCCCCGGCCGTGGCTGTCGGCCCACCACGCGATGCTGTCGCCCTCCGCAAGCTCATCGAACATGCATTCGATGGTAACTAGTCTGCTTGGTTGCGGAGGCTGGCGACTCAGGCGGTTTGCGTGGCCGGTGACGTCGTGATGTCCACGTCCACGCCGAGCTTGGCGGCGTGCCCGATGATCGAGTCCAGCTTCATCGTCTCCAAGCGGTGGGTCTTCAACTTCCAGATCGTGCTCTGGGGGAGATTCACCTCGTCCGCCAGGTCGCGCTGACTGCGGGTTTTGCCATCGAGCGTCCCATCCAAGGCGGCCTCGATGCATCGACCCAGGATGGTGGCGAGAGTTTGGCTGAACCGGTCGCTGTCGGCACCGTCTGACGTGGCGTCGATGCCGGTCCGCGGCGTGGCGCCCGGGTCCATGGCCGCCTTCGGGATGCCAGTGATGTGCATTGTCGGCGTGAGCCCGAACTGTGGGCTTGCATTGATCAGCCATCGCAGCGAGAAGGTTCGATCCTCCTGGCGCGCAAGGCGACTGATGTTGGCTGCGTCGATGCCTGTCTCTTCGGCCCATTGCAGCTGCCGGCCGCGTTCCGGGCCAATGACGTCCGAGATCGCCGCGACCAGCTTGATGCGGAGTTCATCGGTGGAGGGCATGGGCTCGAGTGTAGCCACCGCCCCGCTGCTTCCAGGTTCCCGCAGCTCGTCCGTACTACATCCTGTATCCCATGGAATGCATGGTACGGTTGGTGCTGCGCCACCGTCTATGGCGCGCCCCCTCAGCGCCCGTAGGGAACCCACGGGTGGGACGCCTCACCAGCGTTGCGGAGCCGTCAAACGGGGACTCAGCACCCATCTCGATCCAGAGAGATTCACCCGGTAAAGGCAGACTCGAGCGGGCGCGGCGTGGTAGCCGTCGTCAATCTCCTGGAATAGCAAAGGATCTGCGATCTCTCCGATCCACGATCTCCCAGTCCTGGGGCTGTACGAGTAATTCCCGTGAGCCCGTTGCTTAACCAGGCCAAACCGTTCCGACCGACCGGGCGAACCCGCGTTAGGCATCCCGTAACCCTTGCAGTTACGGGGTTACTCTGCCCGTCACCTCCCGAACGCTCGGTCCCAGGCGATTCCCGGATGGGAACGCACGGGGCTGATCTGGGCTGCCGAATGACTCTGAATCCGGGGCCTCACTGCACACTCCATCCCAAACACCACAGGTTGCCTGGGGAGCTAGGGTGGGACGACGGGGCTGATAGGTCCAACTAATCAATCGGCCGCGGTGGTTACGCTCGGCGCGACAGCAACCAGGGAGAGACACGACGGTGCATTACGAGTACGGCGAGATCGCGCGACGCGCGGAAGCCATCGGGTACGGCCATCGCGCCGCCACCATTGTCTTGGAGTCCGGCGATAGCGCCGTGGCACCGTGGTGGGCAGGGAAGGCTTTCCGTGGGCCGGGGCGGGTCCGCTACCTCTTCGATGACCATGGTTGGGATGCCTTCGCCGGTGCCGGGGTTGCCGTGTCGAGCTAGTGGCCCGGGTGTAAAGCCGAGGGGGGTTGCGGCGGGCGGCTCGTAAGGTTGGTGGCGCGGCTGGTGCTTCGGCTCACCGCGGTCCCCGGCTGGGTTGCTGCTACGACTGGTCGGGGTTCTCCTTCGGTGTTTGGGACACGAAGGGGCCCCGGTGGTTCGGGTCCGTTCCGCCGGGGCCTTTTTGTATCTGCACCCATTTGCGTCGCGCATCGATCTGCGCTTTCATGGAGAGGTGAAATACCCTCAGGTCCTGCGCCTTTCGGTCGCATCACCCGGGGGAGTGAAGGCTCTTCATCTGATTCGCAATGAGCTGCTTTTGTTTTCGGACCTTCGCCGCGCTGGGATCAGGCCCCCATATTGAGATACGTCTGAATGGTCCTGACGTTGGCAATCGCCGAGACGCGATAGATGCCGCACAGTGGATCATCCATGTTGCCGGTCAGCAGGCAGTTCTGGGCGGTCATCTTCTCGTAGGTGCCCTGGAAGGTCGCGATGGACGATTCGGCGTCGAAGCGGGTGCGGACGGCGGGCAGCTGCTTGACGGCCTGCGTCAGTGAATTGATCTGGATGACCTGCCATTTGAGGCAACTTGTGAACGCGTCGCCGGTCTTGTCCTCGCAGGTCGTGGTGAGGAACTGGTTGTAGTCGGACTTGAAGGTGCCCCAGGTGTACCCGGCCGGCGCAGTGGTGGTGGCCGTGGTCGACGAGGTGCTGCTCTTGGCGCTCTTCTCGTCATCGTCTGAGCATCCGGAGATCGCCAAGGTGAGGCCGGCAGTGAGGATGGCTGCGGACGCTGCGCCCGCGGTGGCCAGATTGCGCTTCACGTTCTACTTTCAGGTCATCCGTTGATCTTGGACCCAAATCGTAAACGGCGCAGGGCTGCCGAGTCATATCATCTGGAAGTAACAACACGCGCTGGGATAATCCGAATCAGATGATTTCAGGCGGTGGTGTTGTGGGGTGGGGTTCGGGTGGCACTCGGCAGGTGAGTGCGGAGCATCGGCGAAATCGGCCGATCGTATTGGAGCGCGACGAATTTCTCTGTCAGCTCCGGCTGCCGGTGTGTGTCGGCACGGCCACCGAGGTCGACCACATCCTGAATTTCGCAAGCCAAGGATCCGATCAGCTCGAGAACTTGCAGGCTGTCTGCGGGCCATGTCACAAGGTGAAGACCGCCGATGAATCCGCAGCAGCGCGGGCAGCGATGAAACGGGCCGCGCGGCATCCTGACTCGCTGCGTCGACACCCCGGCTATCGCTGATCATCTTGCACTCGACCGCGGTGCTCATACCGTGGGAGAGGTAGTGGGGCGTAGCTCAATTCGGTAGAGCAGCGGTCTCCAAAGCCGCCTGTTGCAGGTTCAAATCCTGTCGCCCTGGCTCTTTCCCCTCATCACAGCTCGGCAGGGGCGCGTCTGCCAGCTCGCGTGTGTGAAGCGGGTGAAACCAACGCGCGAATCCGTACCGCCGAACCGCAGGTAGCGCCGCCATGGTGGCTGCCCGCGGCGGGAGCGGCATTACCCCGACACGGGAGCACAACTTCATATGGCTGGACGCAGAAGCGGTCCACCGCCGAAGAACCCGGACGAACGATTGCGGCGCAACGCCGATCCGTTCATCACCGGTGACGGCTGGACCGAGATCGACCCGACCCCGCACGACGGGGAGATTCCCGATATCCCGGAATGGATCACGGTGGGGCCTACCGGGCGCGCGATCTACGAACACCTCGCGACGCTGCCACAGGCCCGCCTGTATGGGCCGGGTACCTGGTTCCAGCTGTGGGTGACGCTCCCGCTGATTGAGCGCTATCTTTCGCGCCCTGGCTCGGAGAACTACAAGGCCGTGACGTCGACTCTCGGTGCGGCGCTGCGCCTTACGGAGGATGACCTCGCGCGGGCGCGGGTGCGGATCAAACCGGTACTCGACGAGGACGACGAGGATGCGCCGGCCACCGGGAAGCAGGTGGTCAGCTTCGCCGAGGAGCGACGGGCGCGGCTGCTGAAGGGCGCGTGAGCCCGGGTGCCGCACGACATCGTCACCCACCCCGACCACGACCGCGAACGTAGCCTCGGATGGCTCGCTGTCGCGTGGCTCGAGCATTACGCCGTCCATGGCCCCGGCGACGTCGGCGGCGAACCTGTCGCGCCGATGATCGATGAGTACGTCGGGTTCGTCGTCGACACCTACGGCCTGGACGCGTCCGGGCGGCGGATCTACGACCATGTCTTCCTGAGCAGGCCCAAGGGGGCGGCCAAGAGCGAAGTCGCCGCTCTCATAGGTCTTTTCGAGGCACTGGGTCCATGCCGATTCGATGGCTGGGCGCGCGGCGGCGAGGTCTTCCGGGACGACTGGGGCGGTGACTTCACCTACACCTACGCCCCTGGCGAGCCCATGGGGCGGCGCCTGCGCAATCCCTATATCCGTTGCGTCGCAACCGAAGAGGGCCAGGCCGGGCTCATTTACGACACTATCCACCTCAATCTCACCGAGGGGCCGCTGCGGCGTGCGCTGCCGCGCCGTGACGATGCCGGCCTGACTCGAATCCTGATCCCGGGCGGCGGTGAGATCGTCCCGTCCACCAGCTCGGCGTCAAGTAAAGACGGCGGTAAGGACACCCTTACCTTGTTCGACGAGACGCACCTCTATAACCGCCCTGAACTGCGGCAAACGTACAAGACGCTGACCCGAAACCTGCGCAAGCGCCGCAAGTCCGCAGAGACGTTCGCGGTCGAGACCACCACCATGTACGCCCCGGGCGAGGACAGCATCGCCGAGCAGACCTACAAGCTGATCCAGGATGTCTTGGCCGGCAAGCTGAAAAGCCATCCACGCCAGCTATTCGACCACCGCTACGGCGCGATCACTCCTGAAGAGCTGGACGACGAGGAGAAGGTCCGCAAGGCCCTGATCGACAGCTATGGCGATACCGCGCTGTGGAACGACATCGACGGCCTGGTGGAGGCCATCGCCGATCCGCGCAACGACGTCATCAGCTCATTTCGCTACTGGTTCAACAGCCCCACCTCCGCGGAGAACGCATGGGTGGCCGCCTATGAGTGGGATGCAGTCGGTCCGGAGAACTCACCGGTCGAGCCGCTCGTGCCGGGCGATGTGATCACCCTCGGGTTCGACGGTTCGCGCCGTCGACGTCGCGGTGTCACCGACGCCACCGCGCTGGTGGCCTGCCGAGTTCATGACGGGCTGATCGTGCCGATCAAGATCTGGGAGCAGCCGCCTGGCATGCACGTGGACGGTTGGGAAGTCCCCGAGCACGAGATCGAAGCCGCGCTGCTCGAGACGTTCAAGACCTACAAGGTGGTCGCCTACTATGCCGACCCCGCACGGTGGGAAGCGAATGTCGCTGCGTGGGAAGCCAAGTACGGCCCGCACCTGCTGGTGAAGTCCTCGGCCAGCCATCCCATCGAATGGTGGATGACCGGCTCTCGCGCGTTCAAAACCGTTGAGGCGCTTAGGGAGTTCGTGGAGGCGATCCTCGATCGAAAGCTGTGCCACGACGGGAACCTGACACTGCGGGCGCATGTGCTCAATGCCCGGCGCGCGGAGACGCCGAAAGGCGTTCAGATCCGCAAGGAAAACCCCGACAGCCCCAACAAAATCGACGGCGCAGTTGCCGCGGTGCTGGCGTGGCAGGCCCGGCTGGATGCGGTGGCCAAGGGAATCGGAAAGAAGAAGCGCCGCCGGATCGCCGTGCGCGTGCGATGACTGAAGGACCTAACTGAATATGGCTCAGCAGCAGAAGACGCAGCCGCCGGAGTGGTGGTTCGAATACCTCATGAAGCGATTCGACGAGAAGCTCGAATGGGAGCCGCGCGTCACCTCCACCAACACCCCCAAAACCAGGCGAGAGCGCTTGGACCTGCTGTGGAGCTATTACATCGGTGACGGCCCGCTGCCGTTCATCAATGAAAAGTACCGAGAGACCTTCCGGGAGCTGCTGCGCAAGTCGCGCCCGAACTACGCGATCATGGCGATCGACTCCATGTGCGACCGCAGCGTGCTCAAGGGCATCTACACCGAGGCCGACAAGGATCTCGACGGCGACGATATCGCCCGCAAGGTCCAGGAGGTGTCGGGTTTCGCTGCGTTGCAGCGGGATATGCAGACCTGGCTCTACACCCTCGGCGAGTCGTACGTGACGATCGTGCCGCCACTGGCGGGCGCGCCGACCGGCAGCGTTCCGATGCTCCTGGCCGAGAACCCCAGATTCTGTGTGGGCGAACCGAATCCGCTCATACCGCGGCAGCTGATCGCATTCGTGAAGGTGTACCGAGACCGAATCGCCAACTGTCAGAAAGCCTTGCTGTTTCTGCCCGGCCAGCGGATCGAGTTTATTCGCGAGGAAGGTCAGTTCGGCACCAAGTTCATCCTCGACCAGTGGTCCAAGGGTGAGGTCGCGGCGATGGCCGGCCTCGAAGAGTATGGCGGGATCCCGGTCGTTCGGTTTGAGAACAAGATGGGCTTGGGGGAATTCGAACCCCATCTGGATACCCTCGACCGGATCGCCGACGGCATCCTGCACCGGAAGATCATCACCTGGTACCAATCGTTCAAGCAGAGGGCCATCCGGGGCGATTTGGACGGCGGCGAGGATTTCAGCGACGACGAGAACTCGCTGATCCGCTCCCTCGGTGACGCCAAACTCGAGGACATCTTCCAGGCGGACCCGGGAACCCTGTGGATCGTTCCGGAGGGTGTGGAGTTCTGGGAAAGCGGCGCAACGGATCTGACGCCACTGCTGCTGGCAGAGCGTGACGACGTCAAGGAATTCGGTGTGTCCACCCGTATCCCCATGCACATGCTCGCGCCGGACGGTAACAACCAGACGGCCGAAGGGGCCTCGATGCTTCGTGAGGGCCTGACCGACAAGATCAACGACCGGCAGGCCCGCCAGCAGCCGCAGTGGATGCTGTTGTGGCAGATGGTGTTCGCGCTGTCGGGCCAGGCTGCCCGTGCGGTGAATGTTCGCCTCCAGTGGGGCAGCACCGAGCGCACGCCGCTGGCGGTGCGCGCGGACGCGGTCCAGAAGACCCGCGGTGTTTTGTCCCGTAAGCGCCAGGTGGTGGAGCTGATGGAGATGGATCCGCTGGTAGCCAAGCTGAACGAGACCGAGCTGATGGAGGAATCCATGGCCATGGACACCACCTCCGGAGGAGCGGTACCGGCTACGAATCCGGCTGCCGCACGGAACGCTTCGGCCGAGCCGGGCGCAGATGCGGGCGGCGACGAGCTGGCGGTGGCCGCCTAATGGTGCCGGAGCTGCTGCTGCGAATTCTGCTGTCGCATTCGCAGCGGCGGCGTCTGCTTCTGCTCGACGCGCAGGACCGTGTGCAGGCGCGGTGGCGGATGACCGATCCATTCGACGGGGCCGCGGTGGAGGACTTCTCTCAAGCCGCTGCCGACATCTCGATCGCCGCCCAGCGCAAGGCCGTGACCATGGTCGCGGCGGCCCAGCGTCGCTACCTCGCCGAGATCGACACCGACCTAGGTGATTTCGTGCCCGAGGTGCCCGACGAGGTGCGCATGTACTCGACGACGCGCCCATACAAGTACGCGGAGCCGAAAACGGTGCGCACCCGGGCCGGGGTGTCGGAACGGCTGCCGGCCGCCGAGCCGTTCAATCGCCCCGCACGCCGATATCGGCACGAAGTTGCTGGTGGACGCGATTCCAGTGATGCTCTGGACGCTGCGGCGAACCGTGTGAAAATGGAGCTAGCCACGAACGTCGCCCTCGCTGAGAGGGAGGCGGAAATGCAGGTCATCGGCCAAGCCGGAATCGTGGATCTCGACGTGATCGGATATCGGCGAGTCATCCGGCCCGAACGCTCCCGCACCGGTGTGTGCGGATTGTGTGTGGCGGCCAGCGACCGGATCTACAAGACCGACGAGCTCAAGCCCATGCACACGGGCTGCAACTGCACGGTCATGCCGGTCAAGGAAGGCGCGGATCCTGGGCTTCGGCTCAACCGCGAGGACCTGACCCGGCTGTATGACGACGCGGGCGGCACCGGCGCAAAGCTGTTGCACCGCACCAAGTACGGCGTCGATGAGCATGGCGAGCTTCAGGCGCTACTGGTCCCCAAGCGCCGCGGCGAGACTGTACCGCGGTTTAGGGATCCGGAAGTGCCCGAGGTGGTGGACCTGGATGCCGACTTCGCCGAAGTCGCGCGCCGCCAGCTGCCGCTGATGCGCAAGGAGCTGGCCAAGACCCGCTCCCAAGGTGTGCCGGATGACGATCCGCGTCTGCGCTGGCAACAGTCGCAGGTGCACGCGTTCGAGCAGATCCTCGCGCTCTAGAACTTCCCACCCACCAGGGTGGTCGAGAACTGGGCCGGTTCCGGCAAGGAACCCTGCCCACCATCAAATCATTTACCCGACAAGGGATCACAACTGAATATGAGCAAGCAGCAGCGCGCCGATATCCCTGCCATCTCCGCTTCCGACGACGTCAACCCCGACGACATCGAGACGGTTGAAACCGCCCCGGAGGCAGGCGAACCCGACGGTGTCGGCGAGGAGTCGGCCGTCAACAAGCACGGCTACCCCGACAACACGCCGCTGACGGAAATGACCGTGGAACAGCAGGCCGCCTACTGGAAGGCCAAGGCCCGCATGCACGAATCCCGGTCGCGCGCAAAGGCCAGCGGCCTGAGCGCCGAGGAAGCTGATGCGCTCCGCACCGAGCTTCAGGAGCTGCGCGACGCACAGCTGTCGGAAACCGAACGTGCCCAGCAGGACGCGATCGAGACCGCCCGCGAGGCCGGCCGCAGCGAAGCACGCGATCAGCTGATGCCGATGCTGCACGAGGCGCAGCTGCGCGGCTACGCGTCCACGGTCGTCAAGGGTGCCAAGCTCGACGGTTTCGTTTCCACGGTGAACATCACCGCGTTCAGCGCCGAGGACGGCTCGATCGACGGCGAGAAGGTCGTCGCGCACCTCAAGGCCATGTACGGCGAGGAACCGCCCGCCTCGACCGCTGCGAGCACCTACCCGAATTTCGGACAGGGCAGCCCGGGGGCGACCTCCCAGAAGAGCACCCGCGCTGACGGCCTGGCCGAAGCGAAGCGGCGCGGATTCTCCCCGGCCGCCTAACCATCACTGGAGCCATTCATGAGCAACATCGCCACACGCAAGACCGGTACGTTCCGGGGTGATTCGCGCGCGTTCGTCTACGCCGACATCAGTGCACAGGCTGGCCGCGCCTCGGTCACTTTGGACATGAGCAAGTTCACCTCGGTGCAGATGCCGGAAGGCTACCTGCCTTCGGGCATTGTGCTCGGCCTGATCAAGGCCACCGGCAAGTACGGTCCCTACGACAAGACCGCCGCCGACGGCCGCGAGACCCCGGCCGGGTTCCTATGGGACGCGTTCGCCCCGACCGGCCCGGATGAGGCCGCGCCGCTGTGGTTCGGCCCCGGCGCCATCAAGAAGAACAAGCTGCCCGCAGGTGCCGGCCTCGACTCGACCGCCGAGACCACGCTGGCTGCCTGGTTCAAGTTCTTCTGAAACCTGGTCTCTCACAACTGAATACACAACTTAATACGGAGGCCATCCCATGGCTCTAGTCTTCGACGCGCCGGTCCATCCCGACTCGGCGACCGTCTTCGCGCGCGAGATCCCGCTGCCGTCCGATCACAAGCTGTCCGCGTTCTTGCCGGACCAGCTGGTGCAGGAGCAGACGATCAAGCTCGTCAATTCGACCCGGGTGAACCGGACCGCCAGCTTCAGGTCGTTCGACGGCAACATCCCTCAGCTTGAGCGGGACTTCTTCGAGACCAAGGAAGTCGACCTGCTTCCGATCTCGGTGCAGGGCATGAAGGGCGAGCTCGAAAGGTTGCAGCTCGAGCGTGCTCGGCAGAAGGGTGGCTCGCTCTCGGCGATCACCTCGGCGATCTACAACGACATCGAGCTGGCGGTCCGCGCGATCCGCAACCGCATCGAAGTCGCCCGCGGCGAGCTGCTGCACACCGGCAAGATCGACCTGGCAGGCGAGAACGGTCTGTACCTGAAGGCCGACTTCGAAGTCCCCGGCGACCATTTCGTCACCGCGGGCAAGGTGTGGACCGACACCGCCGCAGCCCAGATCGTTTCGGATCTGGCGACCTGGACCGAGAAGTACATCGCCGACAACGGGTTCGCCCCGGCCGGCATGATCATCTCCCGCAAGACCGCGTCGCTGCTCCAGCGAAACGCCGAGTTCCGCACCTACGCGGCCTCGATCGCCGGTTCGCCGCAGATCGTGTCCCGCTCGGTGGTCAACAACATTCTCGAGGACTACAACCTGCCGCCGATCGCCGAGGTCTACGACACGGTGATCCGCGTCGACGGCGTCGACAAGCGCGTAATCCCCGAGAACAAGGTGATCTTCGTGCCGCCGGCCGGTCGCCTGGGCGGGGTGAAGTGGGGCGTCACCGCGACCGCGCTCGAGCTGGTCAACGCCGCACAGTCGGACATGACCTTCGAGGACGCGCCCGGCATCACCGGCGTCGTGGTCAAGTCCGGTCCTCCGTTCAAGGAGACCACCGTGGTCGACGCGCTGACTCTGCCGGTCCTCGAGGACCCGAAGAGCCTGTTCGTCGCGACGGTCTACTAGGCCGGGTGTTGTTGTGGCGAAGTTGATTTCGTGGGTGGTCGCCTACGACGAACACAGCGCACCGTGCTGGTTCGGCCCGGCCGACGAGGTGCCGGAGTGGGCGGCCCGCCAGATCACCAACCCCGCCGCCTGGGACTCCGCCCCGGCCCCCGCTGTCGAAGCGGGGGCCGGTGAGGCGGCCACCAGCGGCGAGCCCGAATCCGAGGCCGAGCCGGTCGCGCCCAAGCGGCGCACCCGTAAGCCCGCCGAGGGGGCGTAACCGCGATGGGCGTCTTTGCTAGCCGAACCGATCTGATCGCCTCCTACGAAGGGCAGCTGACCGAACGGCAGCTCGTCTTCGCGGAGACCAAGATCCTCGAGGCCGAAGCGATGCTGATGTCGCTGGTGCCGCGGCTGGCCAGCAACCCCGCCGCGCTGCCGGAACTGGTGCGCTACAACGCGCGTCGCGCCGTCTGCGCGGCCGTGCTACGGGTGGTGCGCAACCCCGCCGGCGTCGCCTATCAGGCCGTCGGCGGGTCCACCACCCGCCTGCACGACAACGTGGCCTCCGGCGAATTGCATTTCACCGCAGAGGAACTCAAGCCGTTGCGCGCCCGCAAGAAGCGGTTCGGTGTCCTCGGAATCGCTCCAGTGAGGTGGTCGGTGTGATGCTGCTGCCAAACCTGCACGGCGACACCGTGGTCGTGTGGCGCCGCCCGGCCCGAGACCGGTTCGGCGACACCTCGTATGTGGAGCACCACGAGATCCATGGCGTGGTTGTCGATTACGGCGCGCAAGACGAGCCGAACGCCAATGGAGCCCCGACCGCTGATCGTGAGCTGGCCCGCTACGACGCCACTCTCTACGGCGTCCCGATCGGCTCCGATGTGCTGGCCAACGACTTGATCGAGCTGCCCGACGGCGACAAGTACCACGTTGTCGGCCGGCCGGTGAACCCCAAGCATCCGGTGACCGGGTGGACTCCCGGGCTGATCGTGAAGCTCCGGCGGATCGAAGGATAGGAACTAACACCAGTGCCCCGCTATGGCCGATTCGGTCGCCTCACCTGGTACGGCGATCAATCCAAACCAGCGATCAACCCCGCCGTCGAGACTGTTATGACCGGACCGGTCATGGGCGGCATCCTGCTGGGCGTGGCCCGCCAAGGCCAAGACATGTGGCGGGCGCGGACACGCTGGCAGACAGGCCATCTGGCCAACGCGACCACTCTCGCCCTGGCAATGCGCAAGGACGCGGGCGGCAAACGGCCCCGAATGGTCGCCGAGCTGACCGCAACCGCTGACTACGCCGGTGCGGTCGAATTCGGTCGATGGAATCTGGCCAGCAAGTACCCGCGCCCTGCGGTGCGGCAGCGAGTGAAGCCGGGCCAATTCCCGCCGCGGTACAGCAGGTACGCGCGCCACACGATGGGTGGCGACAACCGGAGACTGCGCTCGATCGTCGCTGACCTGGAACGGAAGTACCGAGCCCGATGAGCGAACCCATGGATTTCCCCGACGCCGAGCTCGTCACTATGGCCCTGCTCGAAGATCTCGGCTGGACCTGCACCGCGCTGCCGGATCCCGATGAATGGGCCAAGCTCGGCACCATCATCGCGATCAACCGCGTCGGCGGCGGCAGCGAAGACGGGATCACCGACCGGGCATTGATGTCGGTGGTCGTCGTCGACGACACCCGCCCCAAGGCATGGGCCGCCGCGAGCAAGGTGCGTCGCCGCGTCCTGGGCGCGTCGCGGACCCTCGCCGGAGGCGTGCTCATCGACAACACCAGCGAGGAAGTCGGCAACACCCAGGAACCAGACCTCGCTGGTGACAACCGATTCGTCGAGTCCAGCTACTGGCTCAGCTTCCGAGCGCAGTAGGCCATGACCGCACAATTTCATACCTGCTCCGGCTGCCTCGAAAACAAGCCAACCGGTCACTTTCATCGGAACCTGAGCAAGCGACACGGCATCGAACGTCAATGCCGCGACTGCGCCGCCGACCGGAAACTACGGGGCCGCTACGGCATTACCCGCGACCGCTACACCGAGCTGCTCGCCGAACAGGGCGGTGCTTGCGCGATCTGCACAGCCGTCGACGTCCCCTTCGTCGTCGACCACCAGCACGGCGGGGCCGGGCAAGTGCGGGGCATTTTGTGCCACGGCTGCAACACCGGAATCGGCCTGCTCAAAGACAACCCGACGACGCTGCACCGCGCCGCCGAGTACCTCGAGTCGCGCTCGCTGGCGGCTTGAAAGTTCGACCCCCACAACTGAATACACAACTGAATAGGGAGGCCGCGATGGCGGATCTCAACGTAATGCGCGATCTGAAGCAGTCGCTGCTGCTCAAGCCGCTCGCCGGTGCCGTCTTCATCGCGCCCATGTCGGTGGAGGTCCCGCAGGCATTCACCACCGGTGCGACCGCGGATCTGCTCGACCTGAAGTCCGCAGGCTTCACCTCGCTGGGCCACGTGTCCAAGGAAGGCGCACCCACCTTCACCCCGGAGACCGAAACCTCCGAAGTTGAAGCCTGGGGTCTGCTCGAGTCCGCGCGTACCGACGTCACCAAGCGTTCCACCAAGATCGCCTGGACCGGTCAGGAAACCCACAAGGCCAACCTCGAGTTGTTCCACAACCGCGACCTGTCCAACGTCAAGTACAACCCGATCACCGGTGAGACGGAATTCGCCGACCCCACCGCGCCGTCGATCACCTACAAGCGCGGCATCTTCATCGGCGTCGACGGTGCCGGCCCGACCACGACCTACGTCATCAAGGTGATCCCCAAGATGACCATCATCGAGGTCACCGAGCAGTCCTGGAAGCAGGACGAGGTCATCAGCTACGGCTTCACCGCCTCGGCCAAGCTCGACGAGTCCACCGGCTACGCCATCAAGACCGTCCTGGCCGGCCCCGGCTGGAAGGCCCTGGCCGCCAAGGCTGGCTTCACCGCCGCGGCCTGATTCCCTCCGGCCATTCCCCGCTCCGGCGCCGCTCGTCCCACCTGGGCGGCGCCGGAGCGATCAGAGATCGACTCTCACCAAAGTCTTTTCGTACGAAAGGTTTTCGCCTCTCATGAGTGCATTCACCCCCGTGGTCATGGTGTCCCCCGACGGTCTCGAGGTGACCGCTCACAGTCCTACCTCGGTCAATGATCTGGCGTGCGTCGGATATGTCGCCAAGATTGGTAGCAGCGCCGCCGCGCCGACCGTAGACGTCGAAGCAGATTCCGGCGATCGCAAGCCCAAGCCCAACACTGTCCGGCCTGCTGGAAAGTAAACGGGCGCAGGCCAATCCATAACTGAATACCTAACTGAATATCAGGAGCCGCTCACTCATGGCTGCCACCAAGGCCCCCAAGAAGACGTCCGAGCCCGCCGAATCGAACTGGTCGCGGCTGGTCCGTGAGGCCACCAAGGACCGAAAGGTGTTCGAGCCGTACGCGTTCGACGCCTACGACCCGCCGGTGATGATCACCCCGCCGATCGGTCTCGAGCGGACCCTGATGCTCGCCCGGCTCTCCGACGACGCCGACACCGTCTCCCCGGAGGACCTGCCGGACATGATCGCCGCCCTCGTCGGCGAGGACGCCTTTCCGAAGGTCTGGGCCGCCCTGCGTGACCAGCCACTCGATGTCACTCTCGCGCTGATCGACGACATCAACGCCCATTTCAACGGCGGCGCTGACGACGGCGCGGCGGCGTTCCCGGGGGGCGACTCGGCCTCGTAGCGCTCATCGAGAAGCACTACGAGGCCATCGAGTGGGATCTGCACGCCTACTGGCGTGTAGACCTGCTCGCCTTCTTTCGCGGTGAGCTGCCATGGGCCAAACTCGCGCGCTTTCTGCGCCAGCTCCCCGACGGTTCTCGCTACCGCGCCTCCCAGGCCATGGACATGGATCTCGCGGAGGACTGGTTGCGAGCCGAAGACGAAGCCGAAGCACGAAGGCAATCCGCCCCGGTCGAAGATGCCGATCCCGTCATGCGCTCCTCGGCCGGCTACGACCTCACCACCCATCTGCTGCTGACGATCGCTGACCGGTTGCAGATCCTCAACGCCACTCTCATCGCGGTCAATCTGCCGCCCGGGAAGAACCCGCCACAGCCAGAGCCGATGCCTCGCCCGGTGTCGGCTGTCGACGTTCTGCGCGCTCGCCAAGAACGCGAAGCCGCGAAGGACGCCATGTCCGCATTCGGGTTCTGACCCAATCATCCACTGCCACAAAGGGTTCGCACATGTCACTGATCGCTGGTCACGTAAAGATCGCTGTCGGCGCAGACATGAGCGACCTCGAAAAGGCGATCCGCCGCTACGTCGAAGGCTCCCAAGTTGCCGACGACAAAGGCAACGACCGCGACCGCGAGACCCAGGCCAAGAAGAAGGCCAAGCGCGAAGGCGAGGCCGCGGGCAAGGCGCGCAGCGACGCCGACCACGACCGATCCTCTCGCGAACGCAAACGCCACGCAGACGACGACCTGCGCGGCGTGCGCAAGGCCGCCGACCGGCAGGGCGAGCTGTTCGGCAGAACCTTCGCCCGCGCCTACGCCAAAGCGTTCCAGCAGGAAGTCCGCAAGACGAGCGGCAAGGGCGGCTTCGACGTCCAGAAAGTCCTCGCTGCCGACCTCGCGCTCAAACAGGGCAAAGCCGACAACTCCACGAAGGTCGCCAAGGGCCGCTCGGTCGCCAAGGAAGCGGTCCGAGACAACGAACACGTCGGAAATCTGAAGCGGACCGCCGAAGCGCGCAAGGCACGGCGGGCTGATGCACGCCTCGGGCGCGGCGAACGGTGGGCCGACGAGGATGCCCGCTCCGAGCAGAAGAAGGCCAAGAAGGCCACAGCGGCAAACGATTTCGCGGAGAAGGTCAACGGGCGCGAGCAGGAGATTCTCTCGCGGCTCAAGCCTGCGGGCAACAAGGCCGCCAAGGAGCTGCGCGGGCAGAAGGTCAGCGTTCCCGACGTCCAGTCCGAGATCCAGAACGCGGGCAAGCTCACCGAAACCACCGAGCGCCGGGCAAAGGCGTGGCTCAACACTGCCAAGGCCCACGACAAACTTCTGCGCGACGCCAAGACGGCGTGGACGTCGGTCAAGCGCGCCGACCAAGCCGTCCGCAAGGCCGCCCGCGGTCTGGCCGAAGCCAGCGTCGACGGCAACAAGGCCAAAACCGCGCGCGCCCAGCTGGCCTTCGACGGCGCTGTGTCCAACCACGGTGCCGCACGCGCGCGGGCGAAAGAAACCGGCGCCGCGCTCTCGCAGGCCCGCAAGAACGCCGACGAACTGCGCGACCAGTTCCGCCGATCGGTCACCCTCAGCGACCACGACCGCGAGCAGATGGAGAAGGGGCGCGCCGAGGTCGAGGATGCGATGCGCGCCAACGCTGGGCTCCCTGCCCAGAACGGCGACCGCAACTCCCAGATCCGCCGGGTCGAAACCCGCGTCAAGAACCTTCGCACCAAGGACAACGGCAAGCAGCGCCGACTGAGCCCTGTCGACAACGTCGTCATCACCCGGGTCACCGAGGCTGCCGCAGTACTGGATTCGCTCGAGCGGGAAGCGGTCGAACTTCAGGCCCGCGCGGATGCCGCCGACGAGCGCATCAAGAGCGCGTCGCTGACCAAATACGAGGTCGACAACGACGCGACCGCCGCGGTCACCCGCCGCACGGCCGCCGAGCGCGAGCTCAAATCCGCGATCCTCGAACGCGACAAGATCGAGACGAGCAAGTCCCGAAACCGGCAGCGCACCGAAATCGCCACGCGCAACTACCAGGTCGAGAGCAACGCGCTACGCAAGCGCGAGAACTCAAATCCCTTCCTGCGCTTCACCGAACGACTCGACAACGGCACCGCCAGCTGGCTCGACAGCGTCAACGACCGCCTGATCTACGCCGGCCGCTACCTGTCGTCGATCACCCAGATCGCCACCACCGCCGGCGCGGCGCTCGCGGCGATGGGCGCGGTCAACCTGCTCCCGCTGATCTCCTCCGCCGCCCAGGCCGCCTCAGCGCTGGCCACCCTGCCCGCGCTCATCACCACGGCCGGTATCGGCATCGCCGCGCTCGCCGTCGGCGGCAGCGGCATCATCGGCACGTTCAAGGCCGCCAAGGACGCGGGCAACTCCGCGGCCGACGTCGCCGAAAAGCAGCAGAACGCCGCCGAGCGGGTCGCTGACGCCTACGACTCACTCAGCGACGCCCGGGAGAGCGCCGACCGCACCGCAGTGTCGGGCGCCCGCCAGATCGCCTCGGCCGAGAAGTCGGTGCAGTCGGCGCTCGACCGCACCAAGTCCGCGCAGGAGAACCTCAACAAGGCGCGCAAGGATGCCGCGGACAAGATCCGCGACCTCAACGACGCCCTGCGCGACAACTCGCTCGACGAGCGCAGCGCCGCACTGTCGGCCTACAAGGCCGGCCAGAACGTCATCCGCACCGCAGCGGACCCGAACGCCAGCTGGATCGACATCGCCGAGGCGCAGATTCGCGCTGAGCAGGCGCAGTTCGATCTCGAGGACACCCGCAAGAACAACCAAAAAGAAGTCGAGGCCGCCAACAAGGCCAACAAGGACGGCATCGAAGGTGACGAGAACGTCATCGCTGCGCGCAAGGCGCTGACCGAAGCCAACGAGTCCCTGGCCGAGTCGCAGGAGCGGGTCAAGGAAGTCGCCGAGTCGGTCGCCCAAGCCAACGAGGACGCCAACAAGCGCGCCACCCGCGCGGCCCGCGACTACCAGCGCGCCATCGACGACCAGACCAAGCTGCTCGCCAAGCTCGGCACCTCCGGGCTGGGGGAAAAGTTCCAGGAGCTCTACAACAAGCTCTCGCCCAACGCGCAGGGTCTCGTCGACGACATCCGTTCACTGGGTCCGGAGTGGACCAAGCTGCGCAAGACCTCCCAGGACGCGCTGACCAACGGCCTGGGCAAGTCGATCACCACCGTCGCGCGCGAGCAGCTACCCGTGCTGAGCATGGGCCTGGCGGGGATCAACCGCGAGATCAACACCGGTCTGAAGAACTCGCTGAATGTGTTCAGCCAGCCCAAGACCCTCAAGGACTTCTCGTCGTTCCTGTCCAACACCTGGGGCATGTTCGACGGCCTGAGCAAGTCGGCCACCCCGCTGACCAAGATCTTCGTCGACCTCACCACCGCGGGCTCCGCGGTGCTGCCCAGCCTGGGCCGGGCGATCAACGACGCCGCCACCCGCTGGTCGGAGAAGATCAGCCTCAAACGCGAAACCGGCGAACTGAACCAGTCCATCAACAACGGCATCGACAAGATGCAGGAGCTGGGCAAGATCGTCGGCAACACCTTCGGCGGCCTGCGCGGGTTCTTCCAAGCACTGCGCGGCGAGGGCGACTCCATGACCGCGCGCATGGTCGAGTCCACCGCCTCGTTCGAGAAGTGGACGAAATCCGCTGAAGGCGCGGACCGCATCCGCCAGGTGTTCGGCCGCGTCAAGGAAATCCTCGACGACATCCAGCGCCTCGTCGGCGGACTAGCGGGCGCGTTCACCGGCCTGTTCGGCGACGCGCTCCAGACCATGGGCGGCCACACCCTCAAAGTGCTCGCCGACCTGGCAAACGCGCTGGCCACGGTCGTCAACGCGCTCATGGACCTGCCTGTAGTCGGCGCGGCCCTCAACGGCCTGATGACCATCCTCGTCGGGTTCTTCACCCTGCGCTCCCTATCCGGAGTGTTCTCCACCCTCGGCTCGACCCTGCGCAGCTTCGGCAAGGCCGCGGCCGACACCGGCGCACAGGTCAACAGCCTGGCCTCCAGCACCAGCCCCGCCGCAGGCGACAAGAAGCACGGCAAGAAGGACGGCGACCTCGACGGCGACGGCCGCCGCCGCAACTCCGCCCTGGATCTGGCCGCCGACCCCGACGCGCGCACCCTCGGCGACGACGACAAGAAGCCGAAGTCCGGCGCCCAAACCGATCGCGACGGCCGCCGCCGCGAACTCCCGGATCCGGCCGCCCCGACCCGTTCGACGACCTCGAGCGCACAGGCCGACATCGACGCCACCCGCAACAAGGCCAACGCCGCCGGTGCCGCGGTCAATGCTCAGGCCCAGGCCAGCCAGCAGGCGATCAACAGCCAGGCCAAGGCCGCCAAGGACGCGACCGTCGAACATGGTCGTGCCGCCAGCGCCGCGGCAGCTGGGCAGGCCAAGGCGACCGGCGACGCCGCCAAGCAGCAGGCCACCGACACCACCACCTCGGTGCGCCGCCAGTTCGGCAGCGTCGTCGACGAGGCCGGCACCGCCCGCACGAAGACCAAGAACATCACCGCAGGCGCTGCCCGTGACACCACGGCCGCCGCTTCCGCCGCCGCGGACAGCATCAAGACCGGCCTAGCGGGAATCCTCAGCGACACCAGACGCGTCTACGGCGAATCCAAGAACCAGGCCAAGGCGTCCCTCGACGCGACCGACCGCGAATACGGTCGCTTCCAGCGCGGAATCCTGACCCGCACCAGCGCGATCGGCCTGACGACCGAACGCGCCTTCGACGCCATGCCCAGCCGGGCCTCGAGCGCGTTCTCCTCGGTGCTCAAGGGCCTCGGCGGCATCCAGGACGCCCTCGGCGGCCCGTGGGTCACGGCGTTCACTGTCGCGGCCGGAGCGTTCTCGCTGATCACCTCCAAGCTCGACGAATGGGACGAGAAGGAGTCTCGGTTCCAGCAGTCGATCAAGGACCGCTCGAAGTACTACGAGGAATACAAGGGCAGCATCCGCGACGCCCTCAACCAGAGCGACGGCCTGGTCGACGACAACGTCAAGGGCGTCGAGCTCGAGCGAATCGACCAGTTCCGCAAGGGCCTGGATTCCGATATCGACGGGCGCATCAGCCACGGCGACATGACCTGGCGCAAAACCAAGGTCATCAAATGGGACGAAGACGAAGCCCAGAAGATCCGCGCCGGCATCCAAAAGGAGTACGACGAGCGCAACAAGGCCGCCGACGAAGCCTCCGGCGTCAAGGGCATCCTCGACGACTTCACCTCCACCCAGATCAGTGCCGCGATCACCGGCACCAATGCGGCGTACCAGGAATTCCTGGGCTCGCTGGGCAAAGACCCCAACGACACCAAGGACGCGATCAACGCCGCCCGCAAGCGGCTCGCCGATCTACGCAAGGAGTTCGTCGACAACCAGCAGGCCGCCAACCGGCTCAAGGACGCGATCGAGAAGGTCAAAGACGGCAACCTCGATGCCGCCGATTCCGTCGCACTGCTGTCGACCGCGCTGGCCAAGCAGCGCAACAACACCAACATCTTCGACGACAGCCGGGCAGGAGTCTGGCAGGCCGCTGACGCACTCAAAGGCTTCACCGCCGACGCCAACAGCGGCGCGGTGCTGATCGACAACAACCAGATCAGCCTCAAGAACCAGAACAGTCGCGACCTGCGCGACGCCATCAAAACTGCCGGTACCGCCTACGACAACGCGCTGTCATCGGAGTTCGCACAGGCCCTCGACAACGACAAAGACCGCAATGTCGAAGCCGCCCTTGCCAAGACCGAGGCCGCGACCGCCGAAGTGCTGGGCACCATCCAGAACTCGATCGCGCAGCAGACCGGTCTCACCGGCCCCGAGAACGAAGCCGCGCTCAACGCGCTACTCGCCGCCTACGGGCTGTCGAAAGGCTCTGCGCGCGCTCGCCTCACTCCGCAGCTCAACAGCGCGACCGGCGGCATGGGACTCCAGGGCATGCCCACGGTGCCCGACCCGACGGCCACCGCCCCGGCCCCTGGCCAGCCTCCGGCAGTCGCGCCAACCACCGGGCAGCCCGCACCGGTCGCGCCCACGACTGGCCAGCCCGCACCCGTCGCGCCCGCCACTGGCCAGCCGACCCCGCAGCCCGCCGCGGCTGCCCCGGCTCAGCCGCCGAACGTCGACTACGCGGCCACGGCCAAGTCGTACAACGACCTGGTCGAGGTGGTCAACAAGCTCAAGACCGCGTTCGTCGACGCGAACACCGAGAACGGCGACTTCGGCAAGGGCATCGACGTCAGCCGTGACGCCGCAGAGAAGGCCAAGCCGAAGGTCGACGATCTCGCCACCGCCATCGGCACACTGCAAACGAAGTTCACCGAGCACTTGGGCGACACCGGCGCGCTCAAAGCATGGCAGGACTTGGTCAACGGCATCGACGGCCACGTCAACAACCTGACCACGCTCATCCTGCCGAAGCTGGCGACCGGCCTGACCGAGCTCGACACCAAGTTCGCCACCACGAAGACCGGCATCACCACCTCGTTCGACGGGGTCCGCGCTGCTGTCGCCCGGCCGATCGACTGGCTGATCAAACAGGTGTTCAACGGCGGTCTCATGAACGCCTGGAACTCGGTGCGCGCGGTTCTGCCGAGCCTTCCGGAGTGGAAGGGCGGGATCCCGGAGATCGGGGGCTACTTCCGCGGCGGCATCATCCCCGGCTACACCCCCGGCCGCGACACCACCACGATCGCTGTCGGCGGTGGCGAATCGGTCATGCGTCCCGAGTTCACTCGGGCGGTTGGCGCGGACTGGGTTCACGGCATGAACGCCGCCGCTCGCGCTGGCGGTGTGGGCGCGGTCCAGGCGCAGATGGCGAGCGGCCCGTGGGGCGGTGCGTTCAAGAACGGCGGCATCGTCGGGTCGTTGGAATCCGCGATCACGGAGCGGTTCCCCGGAATGCAGTTGACCTCGGGCTACCGCAACGAGCCGGGGTCGTACCACTCCACCGGCCAGGCCGGCGACTTCAGCGATGGCGTCGATGACACCCCCGGCATGCAGAAGCTCGCCGCGTGGATCGCGTCGAACTTCATGTCGAACACCCGCGAGCTGATCCACTCCCCCTTCAACCACAACGTCAAAGACATGCGCGATGTCGGTGACGGCATGGGCGTGTACGGCGCCGGCACCATGGCCGAGCATCGCAACCACGTCCACGTGGCATTGGAAAAGGCCCTGGGCGATCTCTCGGGCACGACCATGCCGACCGGCGACTGGTCCGCGCTGAGCGCAGCGACCGGCAAGGTGCAGGAGCTGCTGCTCCAGCCGCTCGCGCAGCTCAAGGCCCAGATGCCCAAGGTCGGCAACTCGGGGATGGAACAGATCACCGGGGCCGCGTTCTCGACGATCATGGACGCCGTCACCGCCCAGGTCGGCCGGTCCCAGGATGCTGGAGTCACTCCGTTCGACATCAGCGCGGGTGTGGAGCAGTGGCGGCCCAACGTCATCGCGGCGCTCGAGCGCGAAGGCTTCGCCGCCGACGAGCGCAACATCCGGCTGACGCTGGCGCAGATCCAGTCCGAGTCCAGCGGCGACCCGAACATCATCCAGCGGATCAAGGACGTCAACTCCGGCGGCAACGAAGGGGTCGGCTTGCTCCAGGTGATCCCAGGAACCTTTGCCGCATACCGCAATCCGTCGCTCCCGAACGACCGCACGAACCCGGACGCGAACATCAGCGCCGCGCTGCGCTACTACCGCGCCCGCTACGGCACCGACCTCGCCGCGCAATGGGGCCAAGGCCACGGCTACGACCAGGGCGGCTGGCTGCCGCATCTGGGTTGGGGCTGGAATATGAGCGGCAAGCCCGAGCCGGTGTTCACCAACGAGCAGTGGCAGACCATGACGGGCCGGCTCGCCGAACTCGCCTCGGTTACACCAGGTTTGGAAGGCGGCTACCGCGCGCCGTCTGGCCCGGCGGAGTTCGTGGAGATGCTCGGCAAGGTGGTCGCTGCGGCAGCCAAGGCGCTCAAGAAGTACGTCACCGCCTCGAATGCCAAGCAGGACAAGCCCAAACAGAACGACCCCAGTCAGGCCAACGCCGGTGCCAAACCCTCCGGCGGCACCGCGGCCAAGGACGACACCAACGCCACCGCCACCGGCGGGACCGACACCGGCGAGACCGAGGTCGACGAGCAGACCGGAATGCTGACCGGCGAACTGCCAGACGGCGAAGCGCCGACCGCAGACCCGAACGGTGACATCCAGAACACCAACCCCGATCCGTCGGCCGGGAAGACCGGCGTCACCGGCACCGGGCAAGGAGAGAAAGACAACTCCAACTCCAGCAACGGCGACGCCGCCCTGACCAACCCCGAGGTCACCAATCCCGGTGACGCGGCAGGTTCTTCGCTGGCCAATACGCAGACCGAGGACCCGGTCGCCGCCGCCTACAAGAAGTCGGCGGAGACCACCCGCGATCCGGCGCACTACCAGCAGATCTGGAGCACTGCGGGTTCCAACGCCTCCAAGGCGATCTGGGACCAGTTCACCTCCGATCTCGGGATCACCGGCGGCGGATTCTTGTCCAAAGCAATCTCGGCGGCCAACGATCCCGACGACCAGCTCAACCAGGTCATCAACTACGAGCTGGGCAACCGGATGCCCGGATACAAGGAAGCGCGCACCGCGCTCGCGAATCCGGGCGCAGCGATCACGTCCGCAGCGCAACAGGCGGGTTCGAATGCGCAGACCGCGGTGCAGAACGCCCAGAAGGTCGTAGAGGAACACATCCACTACCACGTCTCGAACATCGACGAGGCGATCCGCAAGAACGCGATCCGTCAGCAGCAGAAGGCCGCGGGGTTCATGACCCGCTGAAACAGCAATGCACACAACTGAATACGACAACTGAATAGGCGGCAACCCGCTGTGGAAGACAACCGCACCCTGGTCGAGGTGGAAGGCTGCATGGGCAGCTGGTTCACCCTGTCAGGCCCGGGAATGGGCGAGCAGGGCGTGATCCTGGGTACCGACGTCGAAGGTATCTGGGATGCCCCGGTCAAAACCATCTGGACCGAGCACGCCCACCAGATCGGCGGCAGCTACGCCGGACACCGATACCTGAAGAGAGACATCGTTTTCGGTGTCTGGATCGACGACATCGACACCGGCTCGTGGCAGATCAACGACAGCGAATGGCGCAAGAACTGGGCCTACGACCGCGACTCCAAACTGTGGATCACCACCCCTGATTCCGGCCGCCGCTACCTGAACGTGCGACTGCTCGAGCAGCCGAACTTCAAGCCGGAGAAGGACCCGAATCTGCTCCGGTCCGGCAAGGTCGTGATGACCGTCTGCGCGGGCGACCCGTGGTGGTACGAGGAACAGCCCTACACCGACACCTGGGTCCTCGCCTCGGGCACCTCGGGGTCCGGGTACGTCACCATCGACAACCCCACCGATCAGCCGGTGTGGCTGGAGTGGATCCTCCAGGGCGGAGCCCGCTGGACCATCCCGGATTACTCCTTCGGGGACAACAGCTTCGGGCGCGCCGATGCCGATGCCGCCCGCCGGATCCGGATGCCCAAGCAGAAGCCGGGCCAGACGTTCTGGATCAACACCGACCCGTTCGAAGACATGCTGCGCGACCCGGCGGGGTCGCAGGTGTGGTCGCTGATGAACGGCGTCACCTACAACTACGCGATCCCGCCCTACACCAAGGCAATTCAGCTGCCGGTGTCGGTAGAGGAAGCCAGCCCGGGTGCCTCGGTACAGGTGCGGGTCAAGCGCAACTGGTCGCGGCCGTGGGGGCTGGAATGAGCGCGCCCGCATTCGATTTCGAGCTCGAGTACGCGAAATTCGTTGCCCAGAAGCAAGACGAGCGTCGCCGCCGTCTCGCGCCTCCGCTAGTGCGGCTGTGGGACGGCGACTACAACCTGCGCGGCAAGGTGACCCGGATCCTGTCCGCGTCCATCACCGAGGTCAACAACGACACCGGCATGGCGCACCTCGAGCTACCCATGGACTACTGGCTGGCCGAGTGGGTCGTCAACGTCGACGGCCGCGACACCTCCAACATCCACCTGACCGTCGACAAAGACGGAATCCGCTGGTCAGGACGCATGGAATCGTTCTCGGTCCGCGCGGCCGACGACGGCACCCGGTCACTGGTGATGGCCTTCAAGCACGACTACGAAGAGCTCAAACACATCGTCTGCTACCCAAACCCGTTCTTGCCCCCCGAATTTCAGTTCCCGCGCTGGTTCTTCCTGTTCGGACCCTCGCGCTGGGCACTGAAACTGCTTGCCTTTTTTAACATTTGGCGCTTGCAGACCCGGGCATGGACGTTCCTGCCGGACGATCCGCTCGATCCAGCTACCTACGGGCACTTCGATCAGTCGCAGTGGACCATGGTCGTCAAACCCGACCCGATCGGCCTGGACACCTCCATGCCGGCGCTGGTCATCGCGCGCATGAAGACCGTGCACGACGCCAGCAAGAAAATCGTCGCCGACGCCCAGCTGACCTGGACCTTCCGCCGATATCTGCCCGGTGACCCGCCGCCCTGGCCCGGGGCGAACCTGAAGTTCGGCTGCCTGGTGATCGACCTGGAGGACAAGAGCTCCGCCTATAAGTCCACGTCGTTCTTCGGTGACCTGTTCGGCGGCCTGATCCACGGCGTGCTCGGCATCGACAAGGACGGCCTGGACAAGGGCATCGACATCGTCGCCGACCCCAACATCCCGCCGGAGTACTACGACCCCGAGTGGCGCGGCACCCTCGCCCAAGCCCCCTGGGTGATCTACCGAGATTCCCCGCACACCGGAATCCAGACCGCGGACTTCACCTTTCGGCCCGCCACCGACGTCGGCGTCATCGCGGGCGGCCACAGCGCCCCGGGCGTGAACGAAGTCATCGGCGCCGCGATCCAGACCGTCGGTGACTTGATCGCTGCTGCGGTCGTGATTCCGCCGGTCGGCGGCGCCTTGGACCGGCTGCTGGCCCCCCTCTACACGGACGTCATCGCCGCGTTCGGCAAGTGGCGATTCCAAAGCCGCGCAAGGAAATTGGGCTACCACTACTACCACGAAAAATTTCAGGAAGGTGCTGACCGCGCCTACAGTCTGGGCTGGTTGCTGGCCATGCGCTCGGGGCAGTGGAGCACCCGCGAGACGACGTCCCATGAGCTCGTGGTGGCCGACGGCGCACCGTTCCTCATCGGCGCGCCCGGCTACGGTCACTTCTATCTGGGTGACCGCATCGGCTCCACGATCCGCGGCATGCCGCCCGGTAGAGTGTTCGTCGACCGGGTATCGCAGATCGAACTGGCCTGGGACCGTGAACGCGCGCCCAGCTGGAAGATCACCGTCGGTCAGCGCGAGATCCAGGACCCCGCCGTCAAAGCGTGGGAGCAGCTGCGCGAAATCATCTCCCTCATCCAGGATCTCGGCGTGCTATGACGAAAACTGAATAAAGGAAACAACTTTCGTGTACTCGACCTTCGACACCGTCGACTTCAACGACCCAGAGCAGCACTTCTCCGCAGCCCTGATCAACGTGCCCGGCCTCGGCCCCGGCGGCGTCGGTATCCCGCCAGCCTGGGCGGCGATCATCTCCAAACACCTCGTCGAGATCGGCTACGTGTGGGGACCGTGGCTGGCACGGCTGGCCGACGCGAACGGCAAGATCGACGTCAACGACCTGCCCAAGCAGACCAAGAAGCTCCAAGGGCCGGTGCGCGGCCCGAACAGCGTGTGGAACTCCGCAACCCAGTGGGTGCCCATGGACACCCCGGATCCGGACCTGATCGTGCTGCCGAGCCCCGATTCCATGACCGTGCAGGAACGCTCGGCCATGATCGACCTCTTCAAGGCCGGCGGCTACCTTCCCGAGCCGGAGGAGCCCACCAACTTCGCCGAAGAGCTGTAGGCCCGCAGCCCCGCGATCAAACATCTACCGGGCCTCACCGGGGCGGGTGACAATCAGGACAACCGGCGTTGGGGGCGCGGGTTTCCTGATTCGTCATGCGCCGCGCAGATGCGTGCGGCTGCGTCTGCCCTGGTGGGAGTTCTTCGTTGGTTCGCTGCATGCCCCTCAAGCAGGGGACCTACTCGATCGCGTCCGGGTTCGGGCCGCGCTGGGGCACCAGCCATCTCGGCCTGGACTTCGCCGCGGACGACGGCACCCCGTTCTACGCCGCCCAGTCCGGCACCGTCGCCTACATCGGCGACGCGTCCGGATTCGGCCAGTGGATCGTGATCGACCACCCGGCCGAATCCGGCGGCGGCACCACGGTCTACGGCCACATGTGGAACGCCTACGCGACCGGGCTGAGCCGCGGCGACCGGGTCGAGGCCGGGCAGCTGATCGGCTACGTCGGCTCCAATGGCCAATCCACTGGGCCGCACCTGCATTTCGAGGTCCACCCCACCGCGTGGGCGGCCGGATCCCAGATCGACCCGCAGCCATGGCTATCCGGCGCCATCGAGCCCGGGAACCCCGAACCCGAACAACCCCAGGTTGGTGATCGCGTGCAGACCCACTTCGGTATCGACATCGCGTCCTATCAGCGCGGCCTCGACATGGCCCGAGTGAAGGCCGAAGGCTTCGTCTACGTCATCGCCAAGGCAACCGAGGGCGGCGACTACGTCAACCCCGAATACGCCGCCCAGCGCGACGGAGCACGCGCCAACGGCCTGCTGTTCGCGGCCTACCACTATGTGCGCGACGGCGTCTCGGCCCGCGAACAGGTCGACAACTACACCGCGACCGAACCCGACCGTGCGATCCCGGTGATGCTCGATGTCGAAGTCGGCTCCGGCGGAATCGAACTCACCCGCGCGGTGGTCGACGAGTTCACCGCCTGCGGCTACCGAGTGATCCTGATCTACCTGCCGCGCTGGTTCTGGCACGGCCACATCGGACGCCCGGACCTGTCCGGGCTGCCGCCGCTGATGTCCTCGCACTACGTCGACGGCACCGGCTACGCCAGCGAGCTCTACCCAGGCGACGACCACCCAGGCTGGAGCGGCTACGGCGGCAACACCGTGGCGGTCTACCAGTTCTCCGAAAAGGGCAAGGTCGCCGGATACGTACTCGACGTCAACGCCTTCCGCGGCACCCGCACGGAACTCACCTCGCTATTCGGCTCCCAGGAGGACGACTTGCCCTACACACCCGAGGACCTCAAGGCCCTCATCTACGAATGCCTGGCCACCTACATCGGCCCCATCGGCAGCGACGTCAAGGACGTGCGCGAACAGCTGTGCGGCGCAGGCCAGCGCGACGCCGGACAGTACGGCGGCTGGCCGCAGCTCGGCGGCAAGACCGTGGTCGACAAGCTCGCCGAGCAGTCCCCGCCCGCGTGCGCGCGAACCTGCGCAGTCGCGGAGTGCCCCAACCGGGTTCCGGCCAACTGAAACACATTGAAGGACAACTGAATATGGCTGATGTATTTACCCGTGAAGGTCTGCTCGACTCCGGCAAGCGGGCGGTGAAGACGTTCGCGCAGTCGCTGGCCGGTTCGCTGGTGGTGTTCACTGGCGTGCTGGACGCGGACTGGACTGCCAGTGTCAGCGCCGCCGGTCTGGCCGCGCTGATCTCGCTGCTGACCAACGTCGCTGGCGACCAGCTGGCGGACAAGGTCCGATAGCCGATGCCGGTAGACGGTCACCCCTGGGTGGTGTGGGCGTCGGTCGCCGTCGCGGTCATCACGATCGCGGCGGCGGCCGTACCGAAAGTCCGCGAAATCCTGCGCCCGGTCATCGAATTCGTGGCTGGCGCGCGGGTGCGGCGCATTCAACGTCAGGCCCGAATCGAGGCCGCTGCCGCCATCCTCAACGATCAACGCGTCGAGCTGCTCTCGCTCCAGCTCTCCGGCGTCGCCGCCCAGCTCGACAGCGTGCTGGCCCAGGCCCGCGAAGACGCCGCCCGCTATCAAGCCCAGATCGCAGAGCTACGCACCGAGCTCGCCGACACCAAGGCCGAACTGACGGCCAGCCGCGTCGAGATCGCCGAATTGCGGTCCGCGCTCGCCGAATACGCCGAGAAGCGGGGGATCACTCCGTGAGTTTCCCAATCGGCAATCCGCCCGACGGCGCGTTCCGGTTCGGCACCAAATACGGCTTCGACATCGACAAAGACAAAGCCACCGCGTTCATGACCGGCGGTGTGAAGAAGTCCTACGCCGACGCCCGCAGCGCCATGAAGCAGAACGTCGACGATCCGCTGTCGGACAAGCCTTCCCTGTCGCAGGTGCCGATGGGCTCACCGCTGTGGGCGTCGATGGGCAAAGGCGAGGACACCACCTTCCCGCGTTCCCTGCTCACCTTTGGCGCGGCTTCGGCGACCTCAAGCGGCGGCGGTGGAAACGGCTCGCACTCTCATTCGTTGCGGTCGGTGCCCGACTATCAGCCCGCTGGCCACGGATCGAGCTTCCTGGAGATGGGATTCATCCAGGCACAACGGGATCGAACCTACACCGAGGTGGGGTTCATTACCGGTGACAGCATCACGGCCTTCGGGATCACGGCGTTCTACATCGGTGTGTTCCGGGTCGATCCCGCCAACGGCAACGTGAGCCTGCTCAACCCGATCTCAGCGAAGGTCGACATGCGCGGCAGCTTCGGTGCGACCAACACCGAGTACCGCTTCAACCTCGGCACGTCGATCACCGCCAAACAGGGCGATGTCTTCGGCGTCGGCCTGATCCAGGTCACCGTCACCGGCCAGACGTGCAGCTCGTTTCTGTGCATCACGCAGAACAACATCCAGCCCGCAGCCGGGCAGCCTTGGCCGCGCGCAGGTTACTGCTGGTCAGGCGGCTACAGGGAGATGCCGACCTTCATCGAGGAGAAGTACCTCTCCTACAAGGACTCCAACAAAGTTCCCTTCTACGTACTGCGATAGGCCATGACCGACAAGCTCAAGCACATCAAGGCATTCTTCGTCGCCAACGCGCTCGACGGGTTCGGGTCGCGCCGCTACATCGGATTCCACGACCTCGAGCACGCGCGCAAGTACATCCACAACTACGCGGTGCCCGGCCTGTACGCAGCGATCAAGTCCGACGACCCCGACTACGACCCTCAGGGCCCGCCCACCGAGGCTGCGACCAACGCCGCCACCGTCGTCTTCGCTCGCCACATCGAACGCGACATGGAAGCCCTCGAGCGCATCGACAAATCCGGCGACCTCTACCTGATGATGTGCACCCCCGGCCAAACCGGCTGCTTCATGGACGAGCTGCACGACGCGCTCACCGCCGATGACCCCGACTGGAGAACCCATGGCTGACAAATGGGAAATCGGTCTCGGCGTACCGAAACTCGTCGTCCACATCAAGAAGTACTCCGGCCTCGTCTGGCAATTCCGCTGGGCCGCAGGCAACTACCCGCCCGGCTGCGAGCTGTACCTGCTCGTCGGCTCCGGCGCCTCGCCCGTGCGCTGGCCGTTCACCATTCAGGAAGACCTCGCCACCTTAGTGGTGAAACAGACTGTGGCGGCCACGATTCCGGACCGCACCCCGGTCTATCTGATGTTCAAGGCCAACGCCGCCGCCGAACCCGACAACCTAGCGGCCGGGCAGGTCAAGGCATGGAAGTGAATCCCCATGACTGACGTCATCATCGGCGTACCGCCGAACATCCCCACTCTCGGCGCAGCACCGAGCCTGCCCACCGGCGGTGTCCTGGTGCCTGTGGCTGGCCGCGACGGGCACGGGATCGACCTCAACGGCGTCAAGAACGCCTACACCGAGCTGCCCGCCGGCCTCGGCCCCGACGACAACGGCCGCTGCTACCTCGTGCTCGACGACAACCTCGTCTACTTCTGGAACGGCGCAGCCTGGCCCGCCAAGGGCAAAGGCTCCCCGCTGCGTGGAGACAAGGGCGACCCCGGCCGCGGCATCGACGCAATCACCGCCACCCCAACCGGCCTGCGGTTCAACATGTCGGCCACCCCCACCGCGGTCGACGTGCCCATTCCCGCGCTGACCGTCGCCACCGACGCCGCAGCCACCGCCACCCGCAAAGCCGATGAATCCCTGATCAACGCAGGCGTGGCCGCCAACGCCGCAGGCGCGGCCGACGCCTCCGCCAAGGCCGCCGACGCGACCGCGAAATCGGCGAGCACCGCCTCGGCGACCGCCATCACGTCCCGTGACCAGGCTGCCGCCTCGGCGACCGCCGCGGCAACCTCGGCACGCAACGCCGCGGATTCCGCCACCGCCGCAGCAGGTTCGGCCACAGCAGCCGACACCTCGCGCGCAGGAGCACGCACAGCGGCCGACGACGCGACCGCCTCAGCCAACTCCGCCAGCGCCGCCCGCACCGACGCACAAGCCGCACGCGACACCACCCGCACCGATGCCAGCGCCGCTGCGGACTCCAAGACCAAAGCGGGCGAACACGCCGCCACCGCCAAGTACTGGGCCGAGCACGCCAGCGAAACAGTCGGATCTGGAATCCCGAACGCCGACAAGACAATCAAGGGCGGCATCATGCTGCCCGGGGCGAACCCCGGTGAGCTCGGCGGCACCTTCGAGCATCCAGCCGTCGTCGGCTGGAACACCAAGGCCGACATCAGCGCCCTCGACGGCAAGTACGCCAAACCCGCTGCCGGGATCCCGAGAACCGATCTCGACACCACGGTGCAGGGCGCACTCGACAAAGCCGCTACCGCCTACCAGCGGCCCGGATCCGGCATCTTGAAGGCCGACCTCGAATCGGCTGTGCAGACCTCACTTTCGCGCGCAGACTCGGCGGTGCAGGTCGACGGCACCGGAAAGATCCCGGCCGCGATGGTGCCCGCCATAGCCCTGACGGAGTTCCTCGGTGCGGTGGCAAGCCAATCCGCCATGCTCACACTGACCGGGCAGCGTGGTGACTGGTGCACACGCACCGACCGTGGCACCGACTGGCAGCTCATCGGCGAACCGTCTTCGCAGCTGTCGAACTGGCGCGAAGCGACCTATCCGGCCTCGCCGGTGTCCACCGTGAACGGCCGGACCGGCACAGTCACTACCGGATCCGCCGACATCACCGACGCCACCACGATCGGTCGGGCAGTCATCACCGCCGCCTCGGCCGCCGCCGCCCGATCCACCATCGGCGCAGGCACTTCCAGCCTGGTCGTCGGCACTACCGGCGGCACCGCTGCCGCAGGCGACGACCCGCGCCTGTCGGATCAGCGCACCCCCCTCGACGGCAGCATCACCAACGCCAAGATCGCGGCCGGTGCTGCCATCGCACTGTCGAAGCTCGCCACCGGAAACGTTGCAGGAAGCGACAATTCGGGAGCCCGTTCCCTGACTATCTGGGTGGGCAGTGAGGCCCAGTTCACCGCCATCGCAACCAAGGATCCCAACACGATCTACATGAGGACAGCCTGATGGTCGCCAGCATCAGCGCCGCAGCCGTCGCGAAAGTGTCTATCGGCAACACCGAGATCCGCGCCATCAGTCTCGGTAGTGCCGAGCTGTGGACCGGTGCGAAGTTCGAGCCCGTCAAGGCCACACTCAGTAGCGGATACAGTGCGCCGACCTCCTTCGGGCAGGTCAGTGGCTGGGCAGCCGACACGGCGAACTACCCGAAATCGGTTGTGTCGGGCGGAAAGCAGCTCCAGATCCCGAATCCGGGTACGGGCGTCACCGTCACCGCGACGATCCGGTTCAACAACCCCGCTCTCGGCACTCCCGACGCGACCTTGCGCCTCAACATCGACGGCACGCTGGTAACCGGTAGTGCGACCAGGGTGGGCTCGAGCAATACCGCGGTGTCCGTCACGGCCGTGAATGTCACGCTGAAGGCAGGCAGTCTCATCAGTGTCGACTCGACGGCCACCCAGCAGTACCAAGGCTGGGCCGCGTCCGCGGTTGCCGGTGCCACATCCTTCATCTGGGCCTACATCCCTGGAGCAGATGTAACCCGGACGAAGAAGGCGTAGTAGGACAGCACTTCCATCCATCCCATGCACTAGACGCCCGGCCACATACATGGCCGGGCGTCTTCTGCATTTCAGGACATCGGAAGATCTTCAGGGTGTAAAGCCGACCATCCCATGCATGCCATGGGATATAGGATTCTCGCTGTGAGTTTGTTTGTGCAGCCCCAGGTCACCATGATCGCCGCCACCAACCTGTGGCTCCCGGATGTCCCGGACTACGCCACCGGCGAGGACGCCCGCGATGACGGCGAGGAACTGGCGGTGTTCGCCGGACGCACCTGCTACCAGTCTTGGGAACGCCCCAACCCCGAGACCGCCACCACCGCCGGATACCTGAAAAACATTCTGCGGCAGAAGCATTGGAGCGTCCTTGAGCACGCCAACGCCAGCTTCTACATCACCGGCGTATCCCGCACCCTGACCCATGAACTGATCCGCCACCGGCATATTCCGCGCTCGGAACTGTCTCAGCGATACGTAGACGGCAACGAGGTCAAGTTCATCGTCCCGCCGCTGTACGAGAACGACCCGGACGCTATCCACGACCTTGAGCAGACCGCCCACGCGGGGCTGTCTAAGTACCGCAAGTGGGTCGAGACCTATCGAGGCCGCGGTGCCACTCACAAGGAAGCCCGCGAAGCCGCACGCGCTCACCTGCCCAACAACGCCGAATCCCGAATCGTCGTCACCGGCAACTACCGCGCCTGGATCGAATTCCTCATCCAGCGCGACGCGGATGGCGTCGACAAGGAAATCCGCAGGCTCGCTCAGCTGATCGGCCGCGAACTCCGCGACCAGGCGCCCAACGTCTTCGGTCCCGTCGCCCGCGACATCTGGCAGCCCCGCACGTCCCGCGCTGCCTGACGAAAACCGTTCCATCAAAGGAGAACCCGCCGTGGCGACCCCCACCGCCAAAGAGCTCGAATCCGTCGTCCGCTGGCTCGAGACGCGCGTCGGCCAGGACCAGACCGGAACCCTCGCCGACTATCTCGTCATCGCAAAAGGAGACCTATCCGACACCCGGGCAGAGGAAGTCAGGCAGTCCACCTTCGCCCAGCTGTTCTACGAGGCCGCACCGCCCACACGGCCCTGGGACATCGGCCCCGCCCGCACCTGGGAGCAGCTATCGGCTGCCGACCGCCGGTCCCAAATCGTCCGCGCGGCCCCGTTCGCTCAGGCACTCGAGAACGCCGGATGGACCAAGCCGCCCAAGAAGGCGCGCACATGGAACAGCCTCTCTGACGTGCCGGCCGACGTCATCGTCACCGACTGCGAAGGCGACCGGTGGGAGTACCGCGGAGGCAAATGGGGCCTCGGAACCGGCGGCAACTGGGGTTGCGACGCCTTCGGCAGCCCCAACACCTACGCACCCTTCCGGGAGTACCTGGGCTAATGCTCGACTCCCAGAAGCCCAGCGGGCCATGGGAAGTCGACGTAGATCTCACCTTCGCTGAGATCGCTGCACGCCGCCGCAACAGCCCAGGGCCACCACAGACCATCGGCCCCTCAGCGGATGTATTCGAGGCCGAGTACGCCCACATCCGCGCCTACAAGATCGCAGAACCAGAGCGCCTCAGCGCCTACCTCGGGCTCACCGTCGACGCCTTCGAGAAGCGCCTCCACCGCGCCAACTCCTGAAACACACACCCCAACAACCGAACTGGAGCACAGCCATGTCCACCTTCCCCTCCCCGTATTCGATCGAGACCAAGTCCACCGCCCTCGAACTGCTCGAACAGGCCCGCCAGGCAGGCATGAAGCAGTCCGACGCATGCGTAGTCGTGGCCGAGGAATTCGAGAACGGCCCGGCCGTATCCACCCTGCACGCCTGGGCACGCGAGTCCGGCATCTTCAAGGCCCACCGCGGAAAGCACAAGCGCACCAGCAAGACCCGCGTCGCGCCCGTCATCACCATCACCGCCGAGCCGGTCGCAGCAAAGGCCCCGATCGTCTCCACCGCTCCGACGGCTGCAAATCCGGATATCGCCAGCCTCCAGCGCGAGAACGCGCAGCTCGCCGGAGAGGTCGAGGGCAACAAGCGCGAAATCAAGGCCCTGCGCGGCCTGGTCATGCACTACATGCGCCCTGCCGCCTGATCCCCACACGCCACCGCCGCCGACCATGCGGCACCCACCTCGTGGTCGGCACTTAACCCCGAAAGGGCCTCCGTGCCTTTCCTCTTCACCCTCGGCTGCACCAGCCTGTTCATCGCGGCCGTCGCCCTCGCTGTGCGGATGGTGTTCCGGCACCGGTCATATCGGGATGTCCGCCAGCGCGGCGCCATCACCGCCGTCATCGCAGGCGCTATCGCTCTCGTCCTGTTCGGGCTCTCGTCGTTCACGGTCGTCAGCACCCGCAATGTGGGCATCACCACCTCGTTCGGCAAGCCCACCGGCACCCTGCCCAACGGCATCCACCCCGTCGCCCCGTGGCAGAAGGTCATCGAGCTATCCGGCACCATCCGAACCGATTCGCAGGCCGGCGGATTCGCCGACGGCAAATGCGACGGCGGCACCGCGGTCCGACTCGCCAACAATTCCACAGCCTGTGTGGATAACACTGTGCGCTACCGGATCGTGCAGACCGCCGCCGACGAGCTCTACCGCGACTACCAGAGCGACGACAACATCAAGAACAGCCTGGTCACCCGCGAACTCAACGCGGTCATCAATGGCGTGTTCGCCAGCTACAACCCACTGTCCGTCGAAGCCGCCGACGGCCCCAAACTCGATCAGCTCTCCGGCCAGGTCACCGACAAGCTCAAGGCCAAGATCGGCAAATGGATCGACGTCCAGGGCGTGATCATCAGCCTGGTCCACTTCGACCAGGTCACCCAGGACAAGATCAACGCCTACCAGGCACAGATCGCCTCCACCCGCATCGCCGAGGAATCCCAGCGCACCGCCGCCGCCCAGGCCCAAGCCAACCGCGTGCTGTCGGACTCGGTCTCGCGCGACCCCAACGTGTTGGTCGCCAAGTGCCTGGACCTGGTGTCCTCCGGCAAGGCGCTCCCGGCCGGATTCCAGTGCTGGCCCGGTACCGGCCTGGCCAACACCGTGCCCGTTCGATGAATCCTGCCTCCCACGCCGACCTCGTCGAAGCGGTGAAGAAGATCCAGGGCGGCGACGCTGATGCTGCTCTCGCGATGGCCTGCGCCATCGCTGAGGGGTCGGTGTCCCTGGAAGCCATCGTGGCCGCCGCCCGCGCCGCGCAGGCCAGCTGATGGCCCAATCCTGGCTCCACGCGCAGGCTTCCGCGCGCCACTTCGGCGGCGCACCCGACGACTACATCCGCATCCACGAATGGATCGACGGCTTCAAGGCCATGGTCGGCGACGTCACCCACCGCCAGTACCGGCACAACAGCCACGGCCCCTGGATGGCCCAGGAAGTGTTCGGCCGCACCATCACCAACAGTGCGGGCAAACAGATCCTCGTCCGCGACATCGCCGAGAACCACATCGTGGAAGACCTCGGCTGGCTCCCCTCGCCGGCCGACTGGTCAGCGTGCCTGACCTGCAAGGTCTGGATGGGCGGCAAACGCAACAAATTCATCGGCCGCGAAGAGCTGCTGGAAAAGGCGCTCCCGCATCCCAACAAGATCCACGGCATAGCGCCAGAACAGGACCCGGCATGACCGCCGCCCACCCCACCACACTCGCGGGCCGACCCATCAGCGGGAAGATCGCCCGCCGCGGGTTCGGTAACCAGCGCCCCATCGAAGACCTCGTCGCGGTACTCGACGCCGTGTTCGCCTTCCCCGAGGTCCAGAAGATCCAGTGGGAGCAGTACACCCCCAGCTGGAACGACGGCGAACCCTGCGAGTTCAGCGCCGAGACACCGGCGTTCCTGATCGACGGCGTCACCAGCGACCTCGAAGACGATGACGACGACGAAGACGACGAACAGCGGCACTTCACCTCGGCCTGGGACATCAAGTACGGCAACGTCATCGGACCCGACAGGTACAACGAGCCCGTCCGCTACCCGCACCTGAGTGCTGGCCTGGTCGACGCACTCATCGAGCTCAGCGAGGCATTCGAGAGCGAAAAGCACTACGTCGCGTTGCAGGCCCACTTCGGCGACCCCAGCATAGTCACCGCCACCCGCGACGGCTTCCACGTCGAGACCTCCGATAGCGCCTTCTGACAAGGGAATTCGCATGAGCCACACCAACACCCTCGCCGGTCGGCCCATCACCGGCGACGTCCACCACTACACCAACAAGGAACGCGTCGATCAGCGCCCGATTGAGGAACTGCTTGACGCCTTCGACGCCATGCTCGCCTTCGCTGAAGTCGAAGCGATCCGCTGGCACCAGTACACCCCGTACTTCAACGACGGCGACGCCTGCGAATTTGGCTTCGGCGATGTCCTCGTGAAGTGGGTCGGCCAGGACAACGGCGGGGACTACGGAGATGGATTCTTCAGCACCTCCGGCGACTTCCCGCCCGGCTACTGGGACACCCACTACCGGCCGTGGGTCCGCCGCGAGCATGACCTGCTGCCCGGCTGCTTCGAGGACATGGTCTATGGCCCCGCCGGAACCCAGCGCAACGACATCAAGCTCGCGCACAAGAACCTGTCCCGGCTGATCCACAGCTGCGCATTCGAAGACCAGATGCGGGAATCCTTCGGCGACCCCGGAGAGATCACCGCCACCCGCGACGGGTTCCACGTCGAGTTCTACGAGCACGAATAGCCACGAAAGCCACTATGAGCCTCCCTGATATGCACTTGACCGCCGAGAGCCTGTTCTCCAAGTTCGGATTCAGCGACGGCGATCAGGTGCAGGAATGGCTTTGGAGCATCGAAGAACTCGGCTACTACGTCGACGCCTGGGACCAGATCGACGACCACGCCGTACTTCGGCAGCTCGTCCGTGAACATCTGCTTCCCGGCATCCCCGGCGAGTTCACCGTGTGCGATATCTCCAGCCACCACAACCCGATTCGAATCGACACATGGCGCGGCCAGCCATGCGGCGACCACACCACGGCCCCGTCGGAAATCTCGGACATCGCCATCGACGTACCGGCCGCGGCAGTGATCGCCGAATTCAAGACCGCGGCAGGTGGCACCACTGTCCGGCACGCCCGCGACATCCCTGACCGCGAGTTCCTCGACGCCGTCGCCTACGCCATCGACTGGTGCCAAGGCCGCTGGGCACTGCTCACCGACCTGTGCGCCATCCTCGAAATGCGTGGCTACCGAATCGAACACGGCCCAGGCAACAGCGAGCAGGCGGAAATGCCAAGCAAACTCGTCCGCGCCAAAGCGCAACGCCTCATCGACCGCGGATTGCTCGAAGGGTGCGCGTGTGGTTGCTTTGGTGGGTTCGATGTCACTGAGGCGGGATGGGGCCTGCTGACCTCTATGTCTATTGGTCAGTCCGGCTCCTGATGGCTGCTCTGAGCAGCGTGTATACGGCCCGCGCAGCAACCCCTGTTGCGTATCCGGTCGCGGCCCCGCCGACACCGCCAGCGGTGATTATGCTGAGTGCGGTCATAATCGATCGCACAGTTTCGCGAGTGGGCACGGTCTGCTGATCCGGGTTCAGGGTGTTGTGGATAGTCGACACTGAAACCGGAGCGCCGGCTTTCTTGGCCTCGGCGCTGATCTTCCTGAGCGAGGGTTTTCCGCTCTCCTCGACAAGTTCGTTCAGCCGCTTCTTCATCTGGACCAGTGGATCCTCGCCGTCGCGCAGCAGAACATCGTCGATTCCGGTGGCAGGCCCTTCGTCCTCAAAGATGCTGAACATGTCGGGGAGGGGCTCATCCTCAGAGTCAGGGTCCAATGTGTGGACGTCGCAGCTACCTGCAAGGTGCCGCTGCAATTCGACTTCCGCCTCAAGGGCCGAACGACGCTTCATCCAAGTCGCTACATCGCCACCCCAAGCGGTAACCAACACGGCGAGCGTCCCACGTGAAGGGACGACATTGCCGCCGATCGCCTTGTACATAGCCGATCTCGACGCCTTCCCCTCGATCGCGAGGTCTTCGATCGTGGGCGCGTCGGCTCCCGCGCTGTCCCTCAGCGCTCGCAGGTTCAGCGCGAAGCGCTCGGTCGGGCTGCCGTTTGGGTCAAGCGGTTTGGGTCGTCGTGCCATCTGAACAGCCTTTTGTCTCTCGTTGACTGAATTCTATCAATCGTCCAGTTGTCGTGTTTTGTATCCCGTACTTTGAACACCGCTCGGAGTGTGGTTAACTGTCCATCGTCCAGGTCAGATGCGCATTCTGGCTACCCTCAACCGAGGAGCGTTATGCCTCAGGTCACCGAAAACAAGTCTCGCGATGATGAACAGCCCGACCCCGATCGCCGCCGTTGGTACGAACGCCCTGCCGGGATCATGCTCCTGCATGTTGCCGGCGGTCTGATGACCACCTGCATCGTCGCGGGTCTGGCGGGCAACGCCCAGGTCGACTGCCAGTACAGTACGAGCACTGAAACCTGGTCGTGCACTGCGACCTGGAGCGACGCCTAATAATTCCGATTGCAGTACCCCAGCCGACCACAAGGCGGCTGGGGTTTTTTATGCTTCCGCCCGGTCGGCCATCCATGCGTACGGATCCCGGTTTCGTGTCTGGATAGTCTCCTTGCACTCGGAGCACATCAGTCCACCCTCGGGCAACCGCTTCTCACCGCAGATCCCGCACATCTTCACTTCGTCCGTCACAAGTGAGATCGTATCCGCAGGTGACGACGCGATTCGGTTCCGGCTCAAGGCAAACTTGACGACCGGTTGTGGCGATTCCCTCCACGATTTCGCCGTGAGGCTAGTCGTCGAGTTGTGCCCGCCGCCAGCGTCGTAGCGCTTCGGTCTGCTCGGGATCGGAGGTGAAGGCGAACTCGATGCGCAGGCCGGTGGAATTGGCGGTCCGCAGAAGCCATTCGACGGTGTACTTGCCCAGGCGGCCCATCATGAGGTGGGACAGGTTCGTCGGGGCCGTCCCGAGCAGGGTAGCCAGTTCGGATCGAGTGACGCGGAGTTCTGCCGCTTGGTTGACGATGGCCAAGGCCGCGGCGACGCGTACTTTGGCGAGCGGGTCATCGGGCGCGAAGTCGGGGTAGTCGCGGATCATCGCCCGGATGGCGTCGATCTGGTTCGCGATCATGTCACTCCGTTCCTCGCTGCATGCGAGACGATTCTCCATGGGCGTGAGAAGCGGTGTACGAGGGGCTATCTGGGCGTGCGTCATCGCCGGTGCTCTCTCATCGTGAGTCCGTTGGATTGGTTCTCGTTGAGCGTGTCGATGGGTTGGGCCGGTGGTGGCCGTGGATCCTGATCACCGAGGCGTCGGCTGACGGCGGGCCGTGCTTGAGCCCCTCGGCCGCCTGGCGGGGTTGCGAGGCGGCCGAAGGGGCTGATGCCGGCCAGGCGCGCGGGCACGCCGCGGCTCGCCGGGATGCCGCGTACGGCCACCGGTGTGCGCGAGGTGTCTGTGTGCCCGGCCGGGTGCAGTCAAGCTGCCGGAGCAGCCTCCAGGATCTCGACCGGAAGCAGTTCGGGGGAGTGCTCGATGGTCGGGGCCACGGTGGCGGCCGACGTGGTGGTCTCCTTCGACTCCGTCCACAGCATCATCGTCAGGTGGGTGATCAGCAGCAGCACCAGCGGCGGCACCGCGGAGATCGCAACACCGATCCAGGAGCCTGAGTTGTACCAAGCCGCAAGGCCGTTGCCCACGACCGATAGCAGCGCGCCGAAGAACAGCAGTGTCCACGCGTAGCCTTTGCGTCCGCGTCCCTTGAACGCGGCAGCGGCGATGGTCGCGCCGATCACGAGGCCGTCGACGACTAGCGGGATGGACCACGCGTGCGCGGTGTGGAACTTCTCTGCGAGTCCGGACAGGTCGGAGTAGCTGATGAGGAATGAGAACGCGCCGACGGCGACCGAGCATGTGGCGGCGGCCTGAACGGCGGTGACGCGCGAGAGCGAGTCCTTAGCGCGAGTTAGCATGAAGATGCACCAACCTCTACTTGGTGTTTTGAACCCCCGCGGAGTGGGCGCTCGGCGGGGGTTCGCGCTTTTCTGAATGGGTTTCGCCCTATGTGGGCAGGTCGGGTAGGGTTCAGGTTCTCAGGGGATCTCCCATCTCCCTGGGGTGGTTTGAACCCCCGCAGTCCGGTGAATCTGCGGGGGTTTTCCTTTAGGCGGACAACGCCATTCCGAGCGACTGCGGCTTCATGTCCAGGGCCAGGAAGGCGTCCAGCCGGTCGAGAGCGTCTCGCGCGGTGGCCTGGCCGATGTGGGTGTAGATCAGGGTTGTGGCCACGTCGGTGTGGCCCAGGATCATCTGGATGGTCTTCGGGTCGACGCCAGCCTCGTGTAGCAATGTGGCTGTGGTGTGGCGGGTTTCGTGCACGAGCAGGTCCTCCGGCAGGCCGGCCAGCTTGGCGCACTCCTTGTAGAGGTTCCAGGCGTACCGCGGCGGCAGCGGACGCGCGCCCCAGTTGCGGCGGCCGTCCTCGGAAGGCGCTGCGTCGCTACGGGGATCGAGGAAGACCAGGTTGTACTTGTTGTCCGGGCGGTTGCGTGTCAGCTGCGCCTGAAGCATTAGGAACGCATTGAGCTGCGGGGTCGTCGGCAGCTTCCGGATGCCAGCGCCGGACTTCGGGCGGGTGAGGAACATGCTGTCGATGAGGTGCTGGTGCTCGTAGTCGACGTTGAAATCGAAGAAGCCTTGCGGGCAGGACGCGCCGCGCTTCTTGCCACACGGCCAGCCCTTCTCCTCGTGCTCGACACCGCATCCGTGGGTCTTGGTGTGGGACTGGAGCTGCCATTCGAAGTCGACCCAACCGCCCATGCCGTCGGCGGTTTCCGAGAGGGCCACACGGTCCCAGGTCAGGCCCAGCACCTCGCCTAGGCGCACGCCGGTGAACAGGTGCACGGCCAGAGCGACGGTGTAGGGGTGTTTGGCTTCGTAGGCGCTGCGCAGCAGATGCTTGGCCTGCTCAGCGGCCATGGCGCGCCGCTTGCTCTTCGGTGCTGATGGCGGGTTCGCGAACTCGGCTATGTTGCGGGCGATTTCGTCGCGCCGGTAGGCGTCATGGAGTGCGGAGTGCATGATGCGGTGCGCGAGCCGAGCGGTGGCGATGCCGTCCCAGCGGCCGTTGTACTCCTTGCGGATCCGCTTGACGATCTCGATGTACATGTCATCGAGGTCGTCGGAGGTCAGCTTCTTCAGCCGTGTGTCCCCTATGAGCGGGATGATGTGCGCCTCGATGATCGACTTGTGGCCGCCTCGGGTCTTGGGAGTGAGCCGCTTCTTGGCGATGTCGTCGATCCAATGCCGCATCCACCACTCCACGGTCCCGTTACCGGTCGTGGGGGCAAGGCCCTGTCGCGCCCGGTCAACCATGTCGCGGAGTTTCTCGAGGGCCTCGTCGTAGTCCTTGCTATACGCGGAGAGCCGCCGCGGGCCGTCGTTCTCGGCGTTGGGATTGGCCTGGGAGGCTTCATAGACTCCCTTGGCCGGCCGCCAGGTGCAGCTGGGGGCGCCGTTGGGCACGCGCTTGGTTTTGCTCTTCGGCACGGGGTTCCTTCGTCAGGTTTTCGATCGCAGCGGGAGTGTCAGCGGGGCCGTTTTCGGCACTGCCGACAATCGGCACTACCGATAGATACTGCCGACATCTACCTACGTGCAACCGCACCACATTCCATGCGATTGCCTGCTTGACCTGAGGATATCCCGACCGGAACCCGTGGGATATGGGACTTTACACCCCGTTAGATGTGACTACGGATCAGAAGGTTGGGAGTTCGAGTCTCTCCGGGCGCGCAGTACAGGAGCCCCGCACCGAATGGTGTGGGGCTCCTGGCTTTTGGCGTCCTATTTCCAGGCGGCGAGGTTGGGGAGGTCGCCGGTGAGGTCGGTGCCGGGGGAGCGGCCGATGAGCCAGGCGGCGAGGGCGGCGGCGGGGCCGGTGACGGTGGTGGCGGGGGTGCCGATGGTGGCGGTGAAGCCGGTGTCGGTGGCGGTCACGGTGAAGCCGGTGCCGTCGGCGGGCTTGACCTCGGTGGCGGACTGGGCGAGCAGGCGGGTGGTGAAGTCGGCGGGCCAGTCGGCGGGGGTGTAGCCGAGATTCAGGTCCACATGGTGGATCTCGACCTCGAGCAGGCGCATCCAGACCACGCGGGTGGCGGGGATTTCGCCGCCGGCGCGATTGCGGACCAGGGTGGACCAGCGGTCGGCGGGCATCACCCGGGCCAGGGCCAGCCAGCGCTCGTGCGATGCGGTGAGGTCCTCGAGCTGTTCGCGCAGCGGGCGGGGCGCACCGGCCTCGATATCGGCCTCGCGCAGGAATTGGCTTGCGTACTGCGGGGTTTCGATGCCGGTGCGGGCCCACAGCAGCAGGTTGACCAGGCTGTCGGCATTGCGGGACAGATGGGCCAGCACATGGCCGCGGGTCCAGCCGGGCAACAGGGAGGGCTCGGCCAGGTCGGCCTCGCCGAGGGCGGCGACCGCGGGGAGCAGTCGAGTGGTCGCGGTGGCGACGATATCGAGCTGGGCGGTGGTGTCGGCGAGTTGCGATGCGTCGCTGGTCACACCTGCGACCCTAGTGGTTCGACACCCCGGAATCCCGTTCGGCGACAACGATTTGCACCGCCAGCGCCACCAGCCACAGCGACATCGCCCCGACCTGGATGCGCTGCGCGATGCCGAGTCCGTAGTTGCCGGGCAGATTGTCGGCGATCAGCATCCACGCCGTCACGGCGGAACCGACGATCAGAATCCACAGGCCGGTGTGCCGCAGGATCGGCCAGCGCCGGTACTTGAAGGCCGCCACCGTGAACGCGAACATGGCGATATAGATGGAGAACACGGCCAGCGTGCTGGTCAGCGCGTGAATCTGATGCAGCTGCGGGAACAGTCCGGTGTCGACATACCGTTTCGGCCCGTCCGGATCCTCCGGTTCGATGGGCCACTGGGCGTCCGCGATGGTGGACAGGCCGAAGCAGGTCAGGGCCGCCCAGCCGATATTCGAGTACAGCCGCCGCGAGAACAGCAGCAGGCCACCGATTCCCGCCGCCACCAGCAGCGAACCGGACACGGTGTCGCCGGTGGAGAACACCCAGCGGAACGGTGCGCCCTTCTCGGCCAGCTGGCTGAGGAAGGTATTGGTGGGGTTGCTGTCGATCGGCAGGATGAACTCCAGCACCCAGGACGAATAGCCGAGTCCGGCGACGGCGATCAAGATCGCGATGAGCCATCGCAGCGCCCGTCGCCATCGCGGCTGCCGAGCTGTCGTGCTCGGAGCCGCGTCGGCTAGTTTCTGCTCGGTTGGCGTCATCACCGCGCTCGCTTTCGCTGGCCTCGCTTACTCGTACTCCCTGCCCGGAGTTGCCCTGTTCGGACTGGTCAGCCTGTCCGATATACCGACCATTGTCTCCCATTCGGAAACATGTCCGTCACATGCCGCGTGCCAGGGCCCGCATCACCAGCTCGGCGGCCGATTCCGGGGACTCGTGTTCCCACACCCGCACCACGGTCCAGCCCGCCGCCGCCAGCCGCGAATCGGTGTCGCGGTCGCGGGCCACGTTCCCCGCCAGTTTCTCGGCCCACCACCGGGCGTTGTTCTTCGGGCGTGTCGCATGCTCGGGGCAGCTGTGCCAGAAGCACCCGTCCACATAGACCGCCACCTTCCGCCGCGGGAACACCAGGTCGGCCCGCCGCCGCAGACCGGGCAGCGGAGCCCGATCTACGAAGAACCTCTTTCCCTGGCGATGCAATTCCCGTCGCAGCGCGATCTCCGGTTTCGTGCCCACCCGCCGTTGTCTGGCCATGCGCGCACTGGTCGCGGCGTCCGTCGTCGGGCGTGCGTCTGCCATCAGGCCATCCTGCTGACGGCGGCCACCCTCGGCAAGATGCCTCACGCGGCTTCGCGCGGTGCGCCTCCCATGCGCTCGAGATGGTTGGCGACGTCCTCGAGGAAACCGTCGGGGAAGCGCAGCGAACCCATGGCGGTGCGACGCAGGAACCCCGCGGTCGCCCGCGCCGACAGCAGCCGGGAATCATCGAGGAACCAGCGCAGATCCTCGTACGGCGCGTGAACGGGCCAGGTGGACACCGGAACCCGCCGCACCTCCCCGCCGTGCCCCCAGGCCGCGGTCGGCCAGCTGCGGCGGGTCAGCGGTTCGCCGTCGGGATACGGATCGTCGGCGGGGTTGGTGACGCGCTCGGCGATCCAGGACGCCATTCGCACGCTCACCGCATTGCCGACCAGCTTCCAGCGATGGCCCTTGCGGACCCCCGGCACCGCCAAAGCCGGTGTCGTCCAATCCCGGTCGAAGCCCTGCAACCGCTCCGCGTCGGTGATCCCCGGCGTCACCAGCTCACCGGACGGCAGCCGCACCGCAGGCGGGCTCGCGATGCCCAGTGCCGAACCGCCTTTCAGCGTCGGCACCGCGTTCACCGCCCAGCCCAGGCCGCGGTTGCCCTCGGTCCAGTAGAAGCCGCACGGATCGTGCAGCGGATCGCCGACCTCGCGCGGCCCCGCGTCCGCCCCGAACAGCACCGGCCGCGGATCCTCGGTGCGCGAGGCCAGCATCAGCACCCGCTCCCGCCGCTGCGGCAGCCCGAAGGCGCGCGCGTCCACCACCCGGTAGGCCCAGGTGTAGCCGAGTTCGGTGAGGGCATCGGTGATGTGGCGCATGGCCGCGCCGCCGCCGAGCTGCAGCATGAACGGCACGTTCTCGATGAGCAGCCAGCGCGGGCCCTTCTTGCGCTTGACCAGACGGAACACCTCGTCGACCAAACCCGAACGGGCGCCGGTGATTCCGGCGGTGCGCCCGGCCTGCGAGAGGTCCTGGCAGGGGAATCCGGCCGCCACCAGCTCCGTCCCCGACGGCAGCGCGCGCAGCTTGGTCACATCGGAATGCAGTGGCACATCGGGGAAATGCGCGGCGAGCACCGCCTGCGCCCCGGAATCGATCTCACAGAGCAGTTCACTGCGCCACCCGTGCGCCGCGAGCCCGAGCTCCAGCCCGCCGATGCCGGCGAACAGGCCGACCATCCGCGCGCCCGTCACAACAGTCCCTTTCACCCCGGAGTCCCCCCGTGCCCAGAGGAGGTTACTCGAGTCCCCTCGCCCGCACCGTGACCAACACCCATCCCGGCCCCCGCCCAGAGCCGTTCGCTATCACTCGGGCGGTTGATCAGCAGGCGATGGCGTGCGCAAACGCCGAGAACCGGTCGGCACCATTGCATGTTGATCACGATGTCGCGCACGAGGAGTGATACCGGCCGGGGAGCGCGGGCGGGCGGGCGGAGGGAACTACGGTGATAGGCGTGACGGATAACGGGAATGCGGAAGCCAAGCCGGGTGCGCCGCGGTGGCCTGCCATTCTCACCTGGCGGGCACACAATGCGTCGCGGATGGAGTCGGCCCGGGTGGTGCTGAGCGGCAATCGGATTCGGGCCGCGGGCCGCATCATCGCCGGGGACTGCGAGGATCACCCAGCCTTCAGCGCCTCCTACGACCTGGTCACCGACGAACTCGGGGTCACCAAGCGACTCTCGCTGCGCAGCACCCTCGCCACCGGGGAACGGCACGCCTCCATCGCCCGCGACGAGGAGGACTACTGGCTCATCGACGCCGGAAACACCCACGTCCGCTCCACTTTCGGCGGTGCGCTGGACGTGGACGTGGTGCTGAGCCCGTTCTTCAACACCCTGCCCATCCGCCGCTACGGGCTGGCGCACGCCAGCGAGGACGTGCAGGTCCCCGTCGTCTACGTGCGCCTGCCCGACCTGCTGGTGCAGGAAGCCAGCCTCACCTACAGCAGCGGACCGGACGGCATCCACGTGCTGTCGCCGGTCTCCTCGGCCACCGTCACGGTCGACGAGGACGGCTTCCTGCTCGACTATCCGGGCCTGGCCGAACGGATCTAGTCCAGCGCGGTGAGGACGCCGCCGGAGCGTCCGGCGTCGATCAGCTTGGTGAGCCAGTTGTGCTCACCGGGGCGGATATCGGTGATCACCCAGCGCTCGTGGTCGTCGAATTCGGTGCGGGCGTCGTGCCCGGCCTCGGCCAGTTCGGCGAGAGTGCCGTTGGCGCGGAGGCTGTCGCGGGCCTGGGTCAGTACTTCCAGGGTGTCGTCCAGGACGTCCAGCAGGGCCGCCGCATTCGGTTCGCAGATGGCGCGGACCAGGTCGGGTGCGGTGGCGGCGACCCGGGAGCCGTCGCGGAAGGACCCGGCCGCCAGGCCCAGGGCCAGCGGGCCGCCGTTGGAACCCTCGATGGCGAGGGCCTCGGCCAGGACATGGGGTAGGTGCGAGATGCGAGCCACCGCGCGGTCGTGTTCCACCGCCAGCACCGGCACCACCACCGCGCCGCAATCCAGGGCCAGCCGCGCGACACGCCGGAAGTGGTCGGCGTGCACACCGGGATCCACGCTGACCGCCCAGGCCGCGTTCTTGAACAGGTCGGGACTCGATGCCGCCCAACCGGATTCGCTGGTCCCGGCCATGGGATGGCCGCCCACGTACTTCGCGCCCAGCTCATGGCGCTGTACGGCTGCCGCGACCGGGGCCTTCACGCTCACCACATCGGTCAGCACGCAGTGGGGGGCGTAGGTCTTCACATCCGAGAGCACGGCGTCGATGGCCGGCATGGGCACGCCGATCACGATCAGCGCGTCGCGGTCGGCGGCGCGGGTGAGCACCGCGGACACGTCGCTGGTCACGTCGTAGCCGTCCAGTCTGGCGGCCTTCGCGCCGACCTCGGAACGGTTGTAGCCGAACGCCTCGTACCCGGCCGCGGCGGCGGCGCGCAGCACCGAACCCCCGATCAAACCGGTACCGAGGACGCAGACAGCTGGTTTGGAAGTGCCCGTCATCCGATCAGATTCGCATACGACTTCAACATTTCCCCCGAAGCGGACTACCGTTGCGCCCATGGCAGCACAGCGCTCGAGCACGAACAGGGCGGCGTCGGACGAAAACGACGACGTGGAAGGGTTCGCAGTGGCGGTTGTCCGCGAAGAAGCCAACTGGAAAGTGACGCCCCTGAGCGACGCGGCACTGTCCAGTCTGTCCGCGGCCG